>JAXYYF010000100.1:0-4094 GCA_037419475.1 bacterium | reverse complement strand
CGCGCCATAAACGGCTTGTTCATGCGTAAACTCCTCATATTCAAGCTGCTCGATCAGCCCGTTGTATGAAAAGTTAGAATAGCTCAAATAACTGAGTGCCTTTCCTGCGGCCTGCTCGTTCCAGTCTGCACCGCAGTTATCCGCAGCAAAGGTAGCTTCGGACAGCGAATATCCTTCATATTCCAGCTGCCCCACTAATCCATCATGCGAAAAATTAGAGTGGCTTAAATATCGCTTTGCCGTTTCCAGGGCGTTTTTCTCTCCCATTGTCGCATCCGGAAATTCCTCAACCGGTTCTGGCTCAGATGTCGGAATGTCTTTCGGCTGCCCTGCCGTGGAGGTTGAAGTGCTTGACTGGCTCGGCAAATCTGATGACTGGCTGCGGTTTTCACGCCCATTTCTACCGATGGAGCTGAGGATAAAGAGTGCAACTAAGACAATGAACCAAGTGCGCTTGTAAAAGGGCTTTTTCTGCTTTTCTTCGCTCATGTCGTCCCTCCCGTGCCCGAATCGGGCACAATTTTTTATATTTCCCCGCAGGTTAACGGGAATTTAACGGTTTCTCTACCTTTTTCGACAGAATCTTGTCAAAAAAGGTGCTATGGTAAAAGTACACGCAGGTGCTCCGGAGGTGTCAGCTCGCCTGCGCAGGCCCCGTCGTCAGTTGCAGGGGCGGCGGGGCCGCTTTACAATGGAATATCTGGCCGGTCTAAAATACGAGTAAAGAGAGGTACATAGACATGTCAGATCAGCACAGCGCGCCGCAGGACTTGACCGAGTTACACCAACGCCTCATCGAGAAATACCGGCGGCTTACGCCGGAAAACCGTGGGCGTCTCATGGCCTATCTTGAGACGATAGCAGCAGGTCCAGATATTCCTCCAGCTTTTCCCGATTCCGCGCGCTGAGCGCGTCATACCCGGCCAGCAGCCTGTCCTCCTCCGAGGGCGGGCTGCTTTCGTTTTGCTCGCCGAGCAGGTCGGACGTGGTCACGCCGAGGTACTGTGCGAGCAGCTGGACACGCTCAACCGATGGGACCGTATCACGATTTACAAGCTGCCCAATGAGATTCTTTCCCGCTCCGCTTTCGTCGCAGGCAACAGTGGGCTTAACGCCTTTTAATGCACAGTATTTTTTCACATTTTGCACAAATACGTCTTTATTCATTGGGAACCTGCCGAATCAGAAATTGGTGAATCCTCCAAATTATCAGAAATTGGGGATTTTCTATTGACAATCACGAATTGGGGATTTAAGATAGGCGTACAAGGTAAACGCAAGGTTTACACGAAGCGAAAGGAGAGAAAGGCATGAGGGAATTTGAAATCAGCATCAAGTCTGCGCCGAGCGGCGCGGTCGTCACCGTGCAGGGGAGCACGCCGACCATCGTTGTCGAGTTTGGCATCCTTGCAAACTCCATCAGCGAGAGGTGCGGTATCCCGCGCGAGCTGTTGATGATGGCGGTCATGAAGGGTGCGGAAATGGAGAGAGAGCTCTCATCCGGCAGCGTCTGTATCGATCAGGGCGCGATCGACCGCGCGCGCGGCGGCGAAAAGTAAATCCACAATTTACTGTATATCACAAATTTCACGCAAAATCAAGAGAAAGGACGTGACAAGAATTGACAAGATTCCGCATTCGGGAGCTGCGCGAGGCGCGCGGATTGAGCCAGCACGGACTGGCCCGCCGGCTCGGCGTGACCAAGATGGCGGTCAGCCGGTGGGAGAGCGGTGCGGCCATGCCGACGGCGGACAAGCTGCCGACCATCGCCGCGCTGCTGGAGTGTGAGGTCAGCGACCTCTACGACGACGAAACGCTTCGCGCCGCGAGCGAGGCGGCGAGGGCCGCGGTGGCGGCCAAGGGTGCGGCCGACGCGAGAGCGCTGGCCGCAGGAAAGTGAGGAGGCGAGAAAGCATGCGAGAGCGCGAGGCGTTCCGCGATCAGCTGCAGTCTCTGCGCGAGCAGTTTGCCGGGCAGGAGGTGCTGACGCTGGATCAGAGCAGTAAGCTCCTCGGTCTTGACCGCGCGGCGCTGCTCGGCGACAAGGATTTTCCGGCCAAGAAGGTCGGCAAGAAGTACATCATTCCCATCGTGCCGCTTGCGCGGTGGATGGCTACCTGGTGATTTGACATTACCACAAAGGAGGACGAAAGACAATGGCAGCGTTATACCCAAATATCTATCAAAGAGGGCGTAAATCGACACTTTTGACGCAGGAGGAGGCGGCGGAGCGGCTGCACATCTCGCCCGAAACGCTCAAGCGCTACGAGGGCGGACGGCTTACACCGCCGGACGAGACCGTGGCGCGGATGTGCGAGGTCTACGGCGTGAGCTGGCTGGCGCTGGAGCACGCGAAGGCGACCGACCGGCTCGGCATCCTGCCGGAGCTGGAGCCCAAGCCCTTGCCGATGGCGACCATCTCGCTGACGAACCGTTTGCGCGACGCAGCGGACCGGCTGGCCGGACTGCTGCGCATCGCCGAGGACGGCGTGATCGACGACGCGGAGCGCCCGGAGTTCGACACCATCGTGCAGGACCTGCGCGAGACCATCGCCGCGGCCTATCAGGTGATCTACGCGGACGCAAAAAAAGAACGCCCCGAGGCGGCAACCTCGAAGCGTTCACGCTCTCAGAGAAACTCTGAAAACCATTGCAAGGCTATTGTACCGCAGAAAAAGAGAAATGTCAAGGTTCTCCGAGAGGAGGTGCGCGCATGACGGGACTGGACATCTTCCTGATCCTCGTCGGCGTCACGTCTCTCACGGAGCGGCTGATGAAGATCATCGTTTATTTGGATGGAGGAAAGTATGAGCGAGGGCGTAATAAAGTCCGGCCATCGTGAGCCGTTTACTGTCCTGTATAAGTCGGCGATCCGCGACAGGCGGCTGAGCTTTGAGATGCTCGGATTTCTGACCTATATGCTGGACAAGCCTCCCGACTGGGAGTTCACGATCTCCGGCATGGCGAAGGAGCGCGGCATCGGCAAGGACACGGTGCGCCGCCTTGTGGGACGGCTTGAGGAGGTCGGTTATCTGATGCGCGAGCAGTCGCATGACGGCAGCGGGCGTTTTTCCGCGAACACCTACGTTTTGCAGGAAAAGCCACCGTTGTCGGAAAACACCGACAACGGTGAAAACCGTCGTCGGGAAACACCGTCAACGGAGTTTCCGACCCAAAGTAAGAACGTAGAGACTAAAGATTATATTATACCCCCCTATAGTCCCCCCAAGGGGGACGGCGCGGAGCCAAGAAAACGGCGTAGCAAAACGACGCCGACATGGAAGCCGGAGCGCATCGAGGGCTTTTGGGCCTACTATCCCCGCGGGGAGAACCGCATGGGCGCGGTGCGCGCCTGGGACAAGCTCAAGCCAGACGACGCGCTGATCGACACCATCGGCCGAGCGCTGCAGGTACTCAAGGCCTCGCCCGCGTGGCGGGACGGCGTCGGCATCCCGTATGCCTCGACCTTCCTCAACGGCCGGCGCTGGGAGGATGCCAAGGCCAAGCGCCCGGCGCAGCGTGACACGCCCGCCTGCGATGAGGTCAAGCTGGGGGTGTACTGATGAGCGAGCGAGGCTTGAGCGCCGAGCAGGCGCTGCTCGGCTCGATGCTGCAGGACGAGCGCATCTTGCCCGACGTGATCCACACGGTGCGCGAGGATGATTTCGCTCTCGACGCGGACCGGCTGATCTTCGCCGCCATGCGCGATATGTACATCCACGGCAAGCCCATCGACGGCGTGACGGTCCGCGCCCGAATCGGGCAGAACTACAGCGACTATCTGCTGCAGCTGCTTGAGGTCACGCCGACCGCTGCCAACTGGGAAGCCTACGCCGCGATCATGCAGGACGAGGCGACCAAGCGCCGCGTGCGGGATCTGGCGCAGAAACTGCTGGACGCACCGGATACGGACCAATACGGCCCGCTGCTTGAGGACATCCGCAAGCTCTCCGCCGGCAAGCGCCGCTTCGAGATCTACGACGCCGCGCAGCTGCTCGCGAACTACATGGAGCGCCAGTCCAAGGGCGAGGACAAAAACTATGTCCGCTACGGCCTGCGCGAGCTGGACGACGCGGTGCATACGCGCCTCGGGC
>JAXYYF010000099.1:0-3317 GCA_037419475.1 bacterium | reverse complement strand
CGATAATCCCGACTCGGCTCAAATGCTTCACGGCGCACGTTCCTACCACATCACCAACCGCAAGGATCCTGTAGATCATGCCTTGTCCTCCCCTGTGAGTTCATGGTAAAAGCCGAAGGTCTCGGCAAAAATCGATTCGCTGTAGGCGTTCAGCCTTGCACAGTAATCCTCATAGGCCGCAAGCATCCGCTCGCCCTCCGGCGTGAGCGTCGCGCCGCCGCCGTTCTTCCCGCCGGTCGACGAGTGGAGCAGTTTGAACCCCAGGTCGTCCTGTGCGGTGCGCAGAACGGTCCACGCCTTCGAGTATGCCATATTCATCGACATGGCCGCCGCACGCAGCGAATGCAGCTCGCGCACGCGGCGCAGCAGCTCCGCCACGCCGGGGCCAAAGCATTTCTGATCCGCGAAAATACGCACGGTCAGCTTTGCGTGAAGCTCCTGTTTCATCGTCTGCGCCTCCGATCCTCTTCGTTATCTTTTTTCATGATAACGGTTTTCCTTTTTCTTGTCAATACGGAAAAGCGGCGGCTGAAGCCGCCGCTTTTCTCACCAGAGCGTTGAATGGTGCGCGTTTTCGCCGTCAAGCAGGACTCCATCTGTGTCCCGCACACGCGCATTATCCAGCATGAGCTGATACCGCACGCCCGCCGCGGCAGGGTCGATCTCCTCGTCCTGCACAAAAGCGGAAGCCGCCGCGCGGCGATTCGCCGTCTGCCCCGCCGGCGTGCCGGTGGGATTATTGTAGCTGCCATGCAGCGTTGCGTTCGACGTCGCGTTTTTCGTGGCGGACTTGTCCGCATTCGTGTTGCCATAGCCATTGCCATAACGCTCAACGGGGGCATCGTCCCGCCCGGTGTAGCGTGTGCCGGTGGCCGGATCGGTCTTGAGCTCGCCGGAAACGCCAGAACTGCTCTCACCGCCGCCGGTCATACCGCTCGTCGTTCCGTTCTCCGCGCCGTCGACCATACCGTTGCTCTTCTTCTCTCCGCCACATGCGGTAAGCGAGCAGAGCAGCAGCGCGGTCACGGCAAGGATCGCCAAATTCTGCCTCATCGTTTTCTCTCCCTTGTCATTTTCCATGCAATACCCACCGGTAGTATTTCCGTCAAGGCGAAAACGTGCACATGAAAAATCTGCAAAAAAAGAAAGGCGCGAATCTCGCGCCTTTCTTTGGAAGCATATTCCTTACTTCGCGGCCTTGGCAGCCTTGAACGCCTCGATGAGCATCGGGGTGACCTTGAACAGGTCGCCGCAGATGCCGTAGTCAGCGATCTCGAAGATGGGAGCGGTCTCGTTCTTGTTGACCGCAATGATGCACTCGGACTCGCTCATACCGGCCTTGTGCTGGATGGAGCCGGAGATACCGAGAGCAACGTAGACCTTCGGGTGGACGGTCTTACCGGTCTGACCGACCTGATGGTCGGCAGTGAGCCAGCCGGAGTCGATGGCAACACGGCTGCCGCCGACGACGCCGCCGAGCACGTCCGCCAGCTCTTCCGCCAGCTTGATGCCGCCCTCGACATCCTTGGAGATGCCGCGGCCGACGGAGACGATGTAGTCCGCGCCGATGAGGTCAACGAGCTTCTTCGCGGCCTTGACGACCTCGACGACCTCGGTGTCCATATCGGCCTCGCTCAGGGTGAAGCTGGGCTTGGTGATCTTCACCGCGTCCGCCTTGGCCTGATCGAAGGGAGCCTTCTTCATCACGCCGGGGCGAACGGTCGCCATGGCGGGACGGAAGCGCGGGCAGATGATGGTGGCCATCAGGTTGCCGCCGAACGCCGGACGGGTCATCTTGAGGTCGCGGGACACATCGTGATCCTGACCCATGACCTTGGCGGTGTTCATCTTCTCGATCTTCTCCTCAGCGAGCGTGGAAGCGCCGCGCAGGAAGTCCTTGTAGATGGGCATATCGACGTCGAGGTGCGTGCAGTCGGCGCACAGGCCGGTGTGCAGGCGAGCCGCGCAGCGAGGGCCGAGGTCACGGCCGATGTTGGTCGCGCCGATGAGGAACGCCTCGGGCTTCATCTCGGAGATGACGTCGCAGATGACCTTGGCATAAGCGTCGGTCGTGTAATTCTTGAGCAGAGGATGCTCGCAGACGATGACCTCGTCAGCGCCGTAGCCGCCAAGCTCCTTGGCGATGCCCTCGACGTTGTCGCCCAGCAGCAGACCGCAGAGCTTCACGCCCAGCTCGTCCGCCAGCTTGCGGCCCTCGGAGATCAGTTCAAAGGTGGTGGGCATCATCTTGCCCTGACGCTGCTCGCAGAAGACCCATACGTTCTTGAAGGCAGCGAGATCCATGCTGTTATAATTCTCAACCATTGTCGTACTCTCCTTCCCTTAAATGATGTGTTTCTCAGACAGGATACCGGCGAGCTTCTCGCAGGTCTTCATGTCGTTGCCCTCGAGCATCTGGCCGGCGCCCTTCTGCGGGGGAGTGAAGGAGGTCAGGATGTTGGTGGGGCTGCCCTTGAGGCCGATGGTGGTGGCGTCGATCAGGGGATGATCCTTCAGGGCGTTGTAGTCCAGAACGGTCACGGGCTTGGAGTAGCACTCGAACACGCCGGAAACGGACATGTAACGCGGAGTGTTGAGCTCCTTGATGCAGGTGATGAGGCAGGGAGTGTTGACCTTGATGGTCATGTAGCCGTCCTCGAGCATGCGCTTGACGGTCACAGTGTCGCCATCCTTCTGGATGTCGGCGGCGTAGGTGACCTGAGGCAGATGCAGCTTCTCAGCGATCTGGGGGCCAACCTGCGCGGTATCGCCGTCGATGGCCTGACGGCCGCAGAAGACGATGTCATCCTTGTCGAGGCCGATCGTGTCAATCGCCGCGGCGAGGATCTGGGAGGTAGCATAGGTATCGGAGCCGCCGAACTCGCGGGCGGAAACGAGGTAGCCCTCATCCGCGCCCATGGCGATCAGCTCACGCAGCATGCCCTCTGCCGGCGGGGGACCCATGGTGACAACGAGAACCTTGCAGCCGGTGGCGTCCTTGATCTTCAGGGCAGCCTCGACGGCGTTCATATCATCGGGGTTGATGATGGTCTGCATGGAAGCGCGGTTCAGGGTACCATCGGGATTGACGGCGACCTTACCGGAGGTATCGGGGACCTGCTTAACGGAAACGATGATCTTCATTGTTTTGTTACCTCCTCTTTCTTAGTTCACGCCGAGATACTTGGCGACGACCATACGCTGGACCTCGGAAGTACCCTCATAGATCTCGGTGATCTTGGCATCGCGCATCATGCGCTCAACGGGATACTCACGGGTGTAGCCGTAACCGCCGAAGAGCTGAACAGCGCGGCGGG
>JAXYYF010000098.1:0-8274 GCA_037419475.1 bacterium | reverse complement strand
CGATCATGCCGACACCCATGGCGATGCCGCCGAGGCTCATCATGTTGAGCGTCAGATCAAAGACGTTCATCAGCACAAATACTGTCAGAATACAAACCGGCATGGACACCGCAATGGTCAGCGTCGCACCCCAGCGGCGCAGGAACAGCCACACCACAACCGCCGCAAGGATCACGCCGAGGAGGATGTTCTCCATCGCGGACTGCACGGATATATTGATGTAATCAGAGGCAAGATACGGCGTGGCGTACTTCACGGAGGGATTTTCCGCCGCCAGCGTCTCCAAGCGCTTCTCAACTGCATCCGAGGCCGCTGCCTCGTTCGCGCCGGATTGCTTGGAAACACGCAGCAGCACGCAGTTGCTGCCGTTCATCTTGGCGACGGTGCTCGCATCCTCGTCCTCCAGACTGACATTGGCTACTTCACCGAGGCGGACGCTGCCGCCGGTCGGCAGCGGAACAAGCATATTCGCCACCTCTTCGACGGTCTGGAACTTAGCGTCGGTGGTAACGGTCAGCTTCTTCGAGCCATTCTGCACATCGCCGCCGGGGTAGAGCAGATTCTCCGCCGCGAGGATCTGGGAAATGTAGGTGTTGCTCAGACCGTAGCCTGTCGCGCGTGCGCGGTCAACGCGCACGGCAATCTGCTGGTCCACGCCGCCGTAAACGTCCACGGAGGCCACGCCGTCGATGCGCTCGAGTGCGGGAGCGACGACATCCTCCGCCAGCGTCTGGAGCTTGGCGATATCGTCGCCCATCAGGGCGATCATGGCCGTCGGCATCATATCGCTCATGTTCATATTGACGATGATCGGATCCATCGCGCCGTCCGGCAGCGAGAGCATATCGAACTTCTCACGCAGCTTCGTCGCGGCAATATCGAGATCCGTGCCGTCAACATAAGTGATTTGGAGCGTGCTCACGCCGTCGGATGAAGTGGAGGACACCTCGTCCACACCGGAAACCGACATGACCGCCGTTTCCAGCGGGCGGCTGACAAGCTCTTCAATGTCCTCTGGCGTCGCGCCATTGTAGTAGCACATGACGACCGCCATCGGCGCTTCCATGTCCGGCAGCAACGACATCTGAAGCTGCGTGGTGAAGATCACGCCGAAAATGGAGATCATAATGACCGCCAGCAGCGTTGTCACCTTATGCTTGATACAAAATTTTGCAATGCTCATGGAGCTTAACCCTCCACGATGCGGACGGCGTCACCGTCCGTGAGGTACTGCTGGCCGACAGTGACAAGCTGCGCACCCGCCTCAAGTCCGCTTGTGATCTCGGTCACACCGCTGCTGTTCAATCCGGTCGTGACCTCCACCTGATGGGCTGCACCGTCCTCCACAACAAAGACGTACTGCGTCTCGCCGCTGGTGAGAATGGCATCGGTCGGAATGGCAACCGCCCCCTCGGACACAGCCGTATAGAATGTCACATCGGCAAACATGCCGTTGAGCAGACCCTCCACTTCGGCAGGGACTGTCACCGTCACAGTGTAAAGCTTGGTCTGCATGTTAGCGGCCTTCTCCACCGAACGAACCGTGCCGTCAAACGAGGCGTCCGCCGCGTTGACATTCACCTTCACCGTGTCGCCAATGGCGATCTTGGGTACCAGCGCTTCGGATACCATGACGCTGACCTTCATCTGCTCCGCACCGTCGATCACCGCAACGGCATAGTTGGGCGAGACAAGGCTTCCCTCGCTTGCGGTCAGCGAGGCGAGCACACCGTCCGCCGGCGCGATGACATTGCCCTGACTGTCAATATTCTCCATGGCAAGCGCAAGCTGCTCATAGCCCGACTTTGCGTTCTGCACGCCGGCCTCAAGCTGGGCGAGCGTGGAATCACGCTGCGCCGCGGCGGAAAGGTACTGCAGCTCCGCGCTGTCCACCTCGACCTGTGAAGCAGCGCCGATGGCAAGCAGCGCCTTGGTGTCGTTCCACGTCTTTTCGTACAGTGCGACCTGCTTGTCGAGCACGTCCTTCTGGCTCTCATAGCTCGACATGGCGCTCGTATAGCCGATCTCCGCCGCGCGGTACTGCGCCAGCGAGCTTTCCATATCGAGTGAACAGATCACATCACCCGCCTTGACCGCGTCGCCCGCCTCCAGATAAACCGCGGTGCACTTGGCCGTGGCCGTGACGTATACGCTCGTCTCGCTGCCGGCCGTCACCTGACCGGAAACCGTATTCTCCGTTGAAATGTCCTGCGACGCCGCCGTCTGGACCTGTACAGCCACGCCGGTGGGCGTCATATCCTCCACAGTCTTCTCTCCGCAGCCGGCGAGGGACAGCACCAGCACCAGAGCCAGCGCAAGGGAAATCGCTCTTTTCTTCATCAATGCAGCCCTCCTCAGCTGTTGATCAGGCCGTATTCCACGGCCCAGCGGTAATTGTTGTATGCGGTAAACAGGTCGTGCTCGGCGCCGGTCACGGTGTCCTGCGCAGCGTAGAGGTCATCCTCCGCCGTGTGCAGCGCGTTCTCGGAAATGGAGCCCTGATCGTATTTGAGCTGCGCCGTTTCCAGATCCGCGCGCTTGACCGCCAGCGACGTCTGCGCCGAGGTCAGGATCTGCGCGCAGTCCTTCACGCTGTCATAAAGCGAGCGGAAGGAGAGCTCGTAGCTCTGCACGGTAGCATTGTAGGTATACTGAGCAGCCTGCCAGGTATGTCTCGCCTGCACCTTTTTGTAATTCGTGGCGACGTAATTATCCCGCGCGCCGCTGTCCTCATAAGCTTCATCCGCGTCGTCGAGCGTCTTTTTAGCATCGTAGAGCTCATAGCTGGCAGCCTTTGCCTTCTCCAGATCCTTCTCCAGATCCATTGCAGCCAGCTGCTCCGACGTTACCACCGGCAGCTTTTGCAGCGAAAGGTTCGCGCTCAGCTCCTCACCGACCATCGAATTGAGCTGGCGGCGCAGAGCGGCAATGTTCATGTCCAGTGTCGCCTTGCCGCTCTCGAGCTGCGTCTTGCCGGCCTTGACCTGCTGGAGCGTTATGGAGCTGATCTGACCGAGCTGGTAGCGCAGCTCCATCTCTTCGATCGTGCGGTCGAGCGCCGCATCCTGCCGCGCAAGCGCGGCGGACTGCGCGGTGAGATCCAGCAGCGTCACATAAAGGGACTGACCCATCATGACCACCGTATCCTCCGTATTGTGCAGCTGGCGGACGAGGTCTGCGTTGTCCGCCTGCAAATCACCGTCGCGCACCGCGTCAAACTGCTTTTTCAGCGCGTCGTAATTGCTCTGAAGGCTCTGGCTGCCGAGCAGGCCAACCGTATTCCCCAGCGTGCCGATCGCCGCGCCGCTTCCCTGGTCGCCTGCAAGGCTTCCGAGATTCCCCAGCTGTGCCATATTCCACTGCGTCTCCGCGATCTGGTTGAGCGCTTCGCGCAAGTCATCCTCGACCTTTTCATAGTCCGTGCTCTCAATGAGAGCAATGTTTTCCTCCAGCGCCAGCAGTGAGTAGCTGCCCGCCTTCATCCGGTCGCCGAGGTTTTCAAAGCTCAGCGTGCCTGCCGCATCCGGCGTGGTCTGCGCAGTCTCCTGCGCCGCCGCGTCCTTTTCCTGCTCGTCCGCCAGCGCGCCGATGACCAGTGCCGAAAGCATGGCCATCGCCAGCAGCAGAGCAGTCCCCCTTTTTTTCATTTGCTATGTCCTCCTTCGGGTACGGCAGCACTGCCGTTTTTTATAATTTCGACCTGGCCGAGCAGATGCCGGCGCTCCCGTTCATGCTGCTCCGGCATTTGCAGCGTCCGCGCGATGGTGCAGCCCACTGCGCTGATGAGCAGGGTGAACACCTCTGTAAGGTACTCCTCATCGGCTCGCTTGAGCCGCGTCATATCAATGCTGCCCGCCAGCTGCTCGAGTGGCTCAAGCTTCTCGCGCGGCCGCTCAAAAAACATGCGCGGCACATCCATGCTCGCGTTGAGGCGGAAGAGCTCAAATATCCTGCGAAACGGCGGTGCGACCGCCCCGCCGCCCTGAAACAGCGCGTCGTATACGCCCAGCATCATGTCAAAGAGGTCGCCCTGAGCGTGCTTGAGCTCATGGCGGAACAGCTCAATAAACTGTGTACGCGACTGGTCCATCAAAAAGAAGAACAGGTCGTTCTTATCTTCAAAATACTGGTAAAAGCTGCCGCGCGGGATTCGCGCCTTCTGAATGATGCGATTGATGGAAACATCCACATACGCAACCGTGGTGAACTCCTCCCACGCACTCTCCAATATTCGGGCACGTTTAGCTTCCGGTAATCGGAAAAAGGTATCGGTCGGCATGGTCTCTCCCTCCTATATGACAAGTTGTCATAAAATGACAAGCTGTCGCTTATTATAAGAGCTCTGCTGCGCTTTGTCAATATGGATACTTGTTAAATTTCAGTAAATAGTTAAATTGCCTTAACCGCCATAGAAACGGCATGGCGTCTCCGCCGAGCGGCTTTCTTTCTGCGCTCAGAGATCGCCGTCACCAGCCCAACAGCGAAAAACAGGATCATGCGGACGCTTGTGTTGATCATTGCCACCGTGTCGGTCGCAACATAGACAGAGGGAACCAGAAACATCAGCGTCCGCTCCGCGTCTTCCATACGGTAGCGGGAATAGTAGTATTCCTCGCCGTCATTTCCGACTTTGAAACGTCAAACGCGTTGATGCAGGCCTGACGTTCCATCAGCTCGATCAGTTCTCCCGCCGTCGAGGGCTGATACTCCATCAGATAGCCCTTTTGTGTCCGTGCGATGAACCATTGGTTTTCCACCACGTCGTCAATGCTGCTGAAAAGCTGGCTGGTGACCTCCCGCATCTGATTCAAGTGCTCGGCATAGAATACCGTTATCGATATACCGGCCATAAAACGTCAGGAAGAAATATGCGTCCACTGCCGCGATCGCGGCCAGAATGGCGAGAATCTCCAGCGTCTGATTATGGGACGCCCTTTTGGGCGAAGTGGTTTCCGTTTTATGTCCCATGGTTTACTCCCAGATGATAGCTTTTTCAGGAAGGTGCTCAACGCAGCCGTAATATTCCCGCGGTACGACCTGATTCGGGATACCCGCGCCGGACAGGTCCGCTGCGGCAGTATAAAAGGCGGCTCCACACGGAGCCGCCCTTTTCTCATGCAGTTCTATATGGGCCGCAGCAACCGATCAATACAGCTTTGCGCCCGCCGGGATATGCGGATCGACCATCAGCAGATGGAGCTTCTCCTCGCCGTTTTCATGATGCACGGCGGAGATGAGCATACCCTCAGAGGCAATACCCATCATCGGGCGAGGCGGGAGGTTCGTGATAGCGATGCAGGTCTTGCCCACCAGCTCCTCCGGCTCGTAATAGTCGTGAATGCCACTCAAAATGACCCTATCTACGCCACTTCCGTCGTCCAAAACGAACTTTAAGAGCTTCTTGGACTTCTTCACGGCTTCGCAGGCCTTGACCTTCACAGCCCGGTAATCGGACTTGGCGAAGGTGTCAAAATCCACGAAATCCTTGAACAGCGGCTCGATCTCAACATTGGAAAAGTCGATCGGCTCGTCCTTAATCTCAATCTCGACCGCACCATTAGCACCGCCGATGATGCCGACTTCCTCGGGCTTTTTCTCCGACTTGGGAACGTCCAACGGCTTCATTGTGGGGAAGAGGATGACGTCGCGGATGGAATCCGTGCCGCAGAGCATCATCGCGCAGCGGTCGATGCCGAAGCCCAGACCGCCCGTTGGAGGCAGGCCATACTCGAGTGCGGTAACATAATCCTCATCCATCATCTCGGCTTCGTCGTCGCCGTTGGCGCGCTTTTCGACCTGTGCCTTGAAGCGCTCATACTGATCCATGGGGTCGTTGAGCTCGGTGAAAGCATTGCCCATCTCGCAGCCGCAGATGAACATTTCGTAGCGCTCGGTCAGGTGCGGATCGCTGGGGCTGCGCTTGGCCAGCGGGCTGACCTCAACAGGGTACATGGTGATGAAGGTCGGCTGGATGAGCGTTTCCTCCACCTTCTGGTCAAAGGTCTCATAGAGCGCGTTGCCCCAAGTCTTGTCCACGCCGTCCATATCCACGCCCACGCTCTTGGCGAGCGCAACGGCGGCCTCGGCGTCGCCCTCGATGGCCATGAAGTCCGCGCCGGTCACTTCCTTGACGGCATCCGCCATGGTCACGCGCTTCCAGCTGGGCGTCAGGTCAATATCGTGGCCGCGCCACTGGAGCTGATAGGTGCCGAGGATCTCCTTGGCAGCGCCGGTCAGGATGGCCTCGAAAATGTCCATCATGCCGTCGAGGTTCGTGTAGGCCTGATAGAGCTCACAGGTGGTAAATTCAGGGTTGTGCTTGGTGTCCATGCCCTCGTTGCGGAAGATACGGCCGACCTCGTACACGCGCTCCATGCCGCCGACGATCAGGCGCTTGAGGTGCAGCTCGGTGGCGATGCGCATGTACATGTCGATATCAAGCGTATTGTGGTGCGTGATGAACGGACGCGCGTTCGCGCCGCCTGCGATGGGGCTGAGCACCGGCGTCTCGACCTCCATGAAGCCGATGGAGTCGAGGTAGCGGCGCAGATAGGCAACAAACTTCGAGCGGATCTCGAAATTGCGCTTGGACTCGGGATTGATGATGAGATCCACATAGCGCTGACGATAGCGTGCCTCCTTGTCGGTGAGGCCGTGGAACTTCTCCGGCAGCGGGCGCAGGGACTTGGAGAGCAGCGTGATCTTCTTGGCGCGCACGCTCATCTCGCCGCGCTGGGTGCGGAATACCTCACCGTCGACGCCGACGATATCGCCAATGTCATACTTCTTAAAGCGCTCATAATCCTCCGCATCCATTTCGTCCTTGCGGGCGTAGAGCTGGATGCGGCCGGACTTATCCTGCAAGTCGCAGAAGCTGACCTTACCCATGCCGCGCTTGCTCATCAACCGGCCCGCGACGTGGACCTCCTGCCCCTCAAGCTCGTCAAAATGATCCTTGATGTCCTGCGCATGGTGGCTGACATCAAAGCGCGTCTCCTGGAACGGATCACGCCCCTCGGCGCGCAGCGCCGCAAGCTTTTCGCGGCGAACCCTGAGAACCTCGGAAAGGTCCTGCTCCTGCGCGGGAGCGTTCGTCGTATTGTTCTCTGCCATATCGTTTTCTCCTTAACTATCGTCCTCGGGCGTTATCGCTCGATCTTTTCCACACGGTAATGAATGATGCCGACGGGAGCCTCTACACTGATCTCGTCGCCCTCCTTCGCACCCATAAGAGCCTTGCCGAAGGGGGATTCCTCGCTGATGGCGCGGTGCATGGGATCGGCCTCCTGCGAACCGACGACCTTGTAGGGCGGCATCTCGCGGCCGGTCTTGATGTCGACCACGGTGACGGTGCAGCCGATGTTCACCGCGTTGGACGCGCCCTCGCTTTCGTCCACAATGACGACGTGGAGAAGGATCTCCTCCAGTTCGGCAATGCGGGAATAGAGCTTGCCCTGCTCATTCTTCGCCTCATCGTACTCGCTGTTTTCGCTCAGATCGCCGAAGCCGCGCGCCTCTTTGATAAGCTCCGCGACTTCCTTCTCGCGTACTGTTTTGAGATAGGTCAGCTCATCCTGCAGCTCCTGCTGGCGCGCCGCGCTCATCTTGTACTCTTTTTTCATGTCGTTTCCTTTCCATGCACCGCCCTTTGTCACGCCGCGAAGCCTGAGCAGCACACAATAACACCTATTTTAGCAAAAGCATTATAGAGGTTTCCGCGCCGCTTGTCAAGGCTTGCCGCCGTAAAGCGCGCTGGACAGGCAGGGTGCACGAAATACAGCTTGCAAATGTCTGCGCCATTTGATACAATGCTCATACCATCGGTTGACAACGACAGGCGGTGGCACCGTCCGGGGAGAAGGGCCTCGGACGGTATTGTTACAGCAGGTCCGCGACGGCGGGCTTATCATAAGAAAGGAAAGATCGCTATGATTTACACGTCCGAAGTCCAGCACATGTGTCCCGTCGCCAAGGGCGCATATCACGGCCCGGCCCCCATTCCCGAAGAAGGCAAATGGGTGCAGGCCAAGCAGCTCTCCGACATTTCCGGCTTTACCCACGGCATCGGCTGGTGCGCCCCCCAGCAGGGCGCGTGCAAGCTGACACTCAATGTCAAGGAGGGCGTTATTCAGGAAGCTCTGGTCGAAACCATCGGCTGCTCCGGCATGACCCACTCCGCCGCCATGGCCTCTGAGATCCTCATTGGCAAGACCATTCTCGAGGCGCTCAACACCGACCTCGTGTGCGACGCCATCAACACCGCCATGCGCGAGC
>JAXYYF010000097.1:0-30367 GCA_037419475.1 bacterium | reverse complement strand
GCCATCCGTTGCACCTCCTTGCTGTAATCAAATCAAGACTTGCGCATTGCAAGCACTGGCTATGATAGCAGAAGTAAAGCCAAAAAGCAAGCATAATTTTTTATTTTCTCAAAATTTTTTGCATTTCGGCATTTTTCGGATGCTGCGGGCGGCTTTGTGCGTCGATAGTGTGCGGATGGCGGGGGCAGAGCCGCTTCCGGGGAAAACAATTCCCTTTTCCCTTGTAAAAGAGAAGAAAAGCCGATATAATGTATATGAGAAATTTTTGCTGACGGGGGATATGCTATGAACACCAATCGCAGCGTAAAAGTAAAGGACATCGTGGAGAAGTTACAGTTGGAGGTGATGAACCGCGGTACGGACTATGAAACGGAGATCCTGACGATCACGGACGTGAACCGCCCCGGATTGCAGTTTGTCGGCTTTTTCGACTATTTTGATCCGCGCCGCCTGCAGATCATCGGTAAGGGCGAGACGACGTTCCTTCAGGGCTATTCCGCGGAGGAGCGGCGCAAGTGCTTCGAGGCGCTGTTCCGGTATGAGATCCCGGCGCTGGTCATCTCGCGCAGGCTGGAAGTATTTCCCGAGTGCATGGAAATGGCGAAGAAGTACGGCCGCACGCTGCTGCGCACGGAGCATACCTCCGTCGAGTTTACGAGCATGACCATCGATTATCTCAACCATGAGCTCGCCCCTATGGTCACGCGCCACGGTGTTTTGATGGACGTATACGGCGAGGGCGTATTTATCCTCGGTGAGAGCGGCATCGGCAAGAGTGAAACGGCCATCGAGCTCATCAAACGCGGCCACAGACTTGTTGCGGACGACGCGGTGGAGATCCGCCGCATCGGCGACGCGCTCACCGGCACGGCGCCGGAGCTGATTCGCCACTATCTGGAGGTGCGCGGCATCGGTGTGGTGGATGTGCAGAAGCTCTTCGGCATGAGCGGCGTCAAGTCCAGCACGCAGATCGATTTGGTTATTCAGTTTGAGCGCTGGCAGGACGATAAGTTCTATGACCGCCTCGGTCTGGACGAGGCGCATACGCAGATCATGGGCGTGTCGCTTCCGCTGCTGACCATTCCGGTCTCGGCAGGACGAAACCTCGCCGGCATCGTGGAGCTGGCGGTGATGAACAACCGTCAGAAAAAGTACGGCATCAACTCGGCGCGCGATTTCGTTGAGCAGATCGACAGCCACATTGACCGCAAATCGCAGCAGTGAGGAAAGGAGCGTGCATGGAAACTGCAATTCCCGCATCCCGTCCCGATTGGACGGCGCTTGACCGGCAGGTTGCGGACTATCTGCCGGATCTGAAATATGTACACGGTGAGCCGCTTGCGCGGCACACATCATTCCGCATCGGCGGTCCGGCGGCGCGCATGGCGTTTCCGGCCTCCGGCGAGCAGATCGTGCTGCTCACGGGCTTTGCTGCGGACTGCGGCGTGAGAGTATTTCTGCTGGGGAACGGAACGAATCTGCTTGCCGCTGATGAGGGGCTTGACGCGCTTGTGATCCAGATGGGCGAGGGGCTCAACCGCGTTTCGCTCGACGGCGAGACCATCACGGCGGAGGCGGGCGTATCGCTCGCACGGCTGGGCGTATTCGCATGGCAGCATGGTCTGACAGGTCTGGAATTTGCCCACGGCATCCCCGGCAGCCTTGGCGGCGGCGTGGTGATGAACGCGGGGGCTTACGGCGGAGAGCTCAAAGACGTGCTCACCGAGGTGACAGCACTGTTCCCTGATGGGATCCGGACGCTGCGCGGGGAGGAGCTTGCGCTCGGCTACCGTTACAGCGCCTTTACCGACCATCCCGAGGCGGTCGTGCTGCGCGCGAAGCTCGCGCTTACGCGCGGTGACGCGGACGCGATCAAGGCGCGCATGGAGGAACTTGCGGCCAAGCGCCGCGTGAGCCAGCCGCTCGAGCTTCCCAGCGCGGGGAGCACCTTCAAGCGCCCCGAGGGGTACTTTGCCGGCACGCTCATCGAGCAGTGCGGCCTCAAAGGCGCGCGCGTCGGAGGAGCGGAGGTCAGCACGAAGCACGCGGGCTTTGTGGTCAATGCCGGCGGGGCGACCTGTGCGGATGTGCTCGCGCTGATCGAAAAGGTGCAGGATACTGTTTTGGCGGCCATGGGCGTAAAGCTTGAGCCGGAAATAAAGATCATTCCGTAAGGAGGCGGCAGATGGAGATACTGGTTATTTCGGGGCTTTCCGGCGCGGGAAAATCCAGCGCCGCAACCTGTCTGGAGGATATGGGCTATTACACGGTGGATAACATGCCGGCGGAGATCATCCCCAAATTCGCCGAATTCTCCGCCGAGAGCGACGGCCGCTACGACCGCGTCGCGCTGGTCAACGACATCCGCGGCGGCGTGAACAGCTTCCACGAACTGCTGGAGGTCATTGACCGTCTGCGCGAGAGCGGGACGGTCTGCCGTCTGCTGTATCTGGAGGCGGATACGCAGAGCATCATCAAACGGTATAAGGAGACGCGCCGCCGTCACCCGCTGATGAAGGACGGCACGACGATCGAGGACGCGGTCCGGCAGGAGACGGAGCTTCTGCGCCCGCTGCGCGAGCGTGCGGATTTTGTGATCGACACCACTTCGCTGAGCTCCGCAAAGCTCAAAAGCAAACTCTACGGCCTTTTCGGCGAAAAGGGCCAGCAGGGCCGGTTGAGCGTCAACGTGGTGTCCTTCGGCTTTAAATACGGTGTGCCGCTCGAGGCCGATCTGGTTTTTGACGTGCGATTTATGCCGAATCCCTTCTATGTGCCGGAGCTGCGCTATAAGACCGGCATGGATGACGATGTTTACAATTATGTGTTTTCCTTTCCGCAGACAAAGGAATTTTTGACAAAGTTGGAGCAGATGCTCGCTTTTCTTCTTCCACTTTATCAGGACGAGGGCAAAGCGATGCTCGTCATCGCCGTCGGCTGCACCGGCGGGCGGCACCGTTCGGTGTCCATTACCCGCGCGGTGACGGAATACTTAAATAAGCTCGGCTACGCGGCCTTTGACAATCACCGCGACATCACGCGCGGCTGAGAGGAGGGACCTTATGTCATTTTCCTCCGACGTCAAGGCAGAGCTTTGCCGCGAAGCGCTCACGCGACGCTGCTGCACGCGGGCTGAGGCCTATGGCGTTCTGCTCTACGCGGGAAGCTTTTCCGCCGCCGAGGTGCGCATCGTCACCGAGAGTGTGGATTTTGCCGCTCGGCTGCCGAAGCTTTTTCAAAAGGCGTTCTCACTTTGCTTTGACGCAGAGCCGGAGAGCGGCGGTAAGAGCATTTTCCGCATCACGGATGCGGGGAAGCTGGCCGCTATTTTTGAAACGCTCGGTTACGACGCCAAGGCGCACTATGCGCTGCACGTCAATTTTGCACTGCTTGAGGACGAGTGCTGCCGCGCAGCTTTTCTGCGCGGCGCGTTTCTTGCAGGCGGCAGCGTGACCGATCCGCTCAAGCGGTATCATCTTGAGCTTGCCACGCCGCATCTGCAGGTCGGACGTGAGGTCGAAGCGCTGCTGCGCGATATGGGCTGCGAGCCGAAAAACGTGCGGCGGCAGGGCAACAGCGTGACCTATTTCAAGCAGAGCAACCATATTGAGGAGCTGCTCACGCGCATCGGCGCGCCGGTCGCCGCGATGGACGTCATGGCGGCGAAGGTGGAAAAGGAGATGCGCAATACCGTTAACCGCCGTGTCAACTGCGACGCGGCGAATGTGGACAAGGCGGTCGCCGCCTCGCGCGAACAGGTCGAGGCGATCACGCGGCTGTCTGAGGCGGGTATCGTCTCGACGCTGCCGGTCAAGCTGCAGGAGGTCGCGGTCGCGCGGCTTTTGCAGCCCGAGCTTTCGCTCAGCGAGCTGGCGCAGACCTTTGACCCGCCGCTCACCAAATCCTGTCTCAACCACCGCATGCGCAAGCTCATGGAACTTGCGGGAAAAGAAAACGGATGATCCCGAAGAGAAAAAGAGAGGAGGACACCATGTCGTTTGTCCATCTGCATGTCCATACGGAGTACAGTCTCCTTGACGGCGCATGCCGCATCAAGGGGTTGGCCAAGCGCGTCCGCGAGATGGGGCAGACGGCGGTGGCCGTGACGGATCACGGCGTGATGTACGGCGCGATCGACTTCTACCGTGCATGCAAGGCTGAGGGCGTCAAGCCCATCATCGGCTGCGAGGTGTATGTCGCGCCACGCACGCGCTTTGATAAGCAGCATGAATTTGATTCCGAGGCGCGCCACCTTGTCCTTCTGTGCGAAAATGAGGAAGGTTACCGCAATCTTTCCTATATGGTCTCCAAGGCATTCACCGAGGGCTTTTACATCAAGCCTCGCATCGACCTTGACCTTCTGCGGGAGCACTCACGCGGACTTATCGCGCTCTCGGCATGCCTTGCCGGCGAGATCCCCAGACGGCTGCGCAACGGCGAGTACGACAATGCAAAGGCGTATGCCTTGACACTCTCTGAAATATTTGGCCCCGATCACTTTTATTTGGAATTACAGGATCATGGCATCCGCGATCAGGCGGTGGTCAACCGCGGATTGCTGCGCATCCATGAGGAGACGGGGCTGCCGATGGTGTGTACGAACGACGCACACTATCTTACCAAGGACGACGCCTACGCGCATGATGTCCTTCTGTGCATTCAGACCGGCAAGACGGTGGACGATGAGAACCGCATGCGCTATGAACCGCAGAACTTCTACCTCCGCTCGACGGAGGAGATGGAAGCGCTTTTTTCCCAGTACTCCGGTGCGGTCGAGAACACGGAGAAGATCGCACAGATGTGTAATTTGGAGTTTACCTTCGGCAAGTACCACCTGCCGGAGTTCAAGGTGCCGGAGGGCTTTACCTCGCTGACCTATTTTAAAAAGCTCTGTGCGGACGGCTTTGCCGGGCGCTATGGCGAGGGGACGGACAAGCAGCGCGCGCAGCTTGAATATGAGGAAAATATGATCGAAAAGATGGGCTTCGTCGATTATTTCCTCATTGTTTCCGACTTTGTGCGCTACGCCAAGAGCGTCGGTATCCCTGTCGGCCCGGGGCGCGGCAGTGCGGCGGGCAGCATCGTGAGTTATTGTCTGCACATCACGGACATTGAGCCGATGAAGTACGGCCTGTTTTTTGAGCGCTTTCTCAACCCCGAGCGCGTGTCCATGCCTGATATCGACATGGACTTCGGCGATACCCGCCGCGGCGAGGTCGTGGACTATGTCCGCCGCAAGTACGGCGACGACCATGTGGCGCAGATCGTCACCTTCGGCACGATGGCCGCGCGCGGCGCGATCCGCGACGTGGGCCGCGCGCTCAATATGAGCTACGCCGACTGCGACGTGATCGCCAAGCTTGTCCCCGGCGGGCCGGGGAACCTGCACATCACGCTCGACGACGCGCTCAAGCTCTCGCGAGAGCTGCGCGAGAAGTACGAAGATGACGAGCAGGTCAAGCGCCTGATCGATACGGCGCGTGCTCTGGAAGGCATGCCGCGCCACGCCTCGACGCACGCTGCCGGCGTGGTCATCACGAAGCGGCCGGTGGTCGATTACGTGCCGCTGGCGACGAACGACGACGCGGTGGTCTGCCAGTACGTCATGACGACGCTCGAGGAGCTTGGGCTTCTCAAAATGGACTTTCTCGGCCTGCGCAACCTCACGGTGCTTGACGACGCGGTCAAGACCGTGCAGAAAACGCAGCCGGACTTCACGCTCACAGGTATCCCGGAAAACGATCCGGCGACCTATGAAATGCTGGCTGCGGGCAAGACCTCGGGGGTTTTTCAGCTCGAATCGAGCGGCATGACAGGTGTGTGTGTGAGTCTCAAGCCGCAGAATATCGAGGACATCACGGCGCTCATCGCGCTCTACCGTCCCGGCCCCATGGAATCCATTCCCAAATTCATCGCCTGCAAGCATGATCCGAGCAAGGTGACATACCTCATTCCGCAGCTCGAGCCGATCTTGTCCATCACCTACGGCTGCATCGTCTATCAGGAGCAGGTCATTCAGATCTTCCAGCAGCTTGCCGGCTACACGCTCGGACAGGCGGATATGCTCCGCCGCGCCATGAGCAAGAAAAAGGTCAAGGACATTGAAAAAGAGCGCGAGGCGTTCCTGCACGGCGATCCGTCGCGTCACATCGATGGGTGTATCGCGCGCGGCATCGATGAAAGATCTGCGCAGGCAATCTACGACGATATTTACGCCTTCGCGAACTATGCTTTCAATAAGGCACACGCCGCGGCCTACGCGGTCATCGCGTACCAGACGGCGTACTTCAAGTGCCATTTCCCAAAGGAATACATGGCGGCACTGCTTACAAGCGTGCTCGACAGCAGCGAGAAGATCGCGGAATATATCAATGAATGTCGCGAGTGCGCCATTCCGCTCCTGCCGCCGGACGTCAACCGGTCGGACGACCGCTTTACGGTCGAGCCGGGGGGTATCCGCTTCGGCCTTGTGGCCATCAAGAACATCGGTCGTGGCCTGATCGCGCGCATGATGCGCGAGCGTGAGACGAACGGTCCCTTTGCGGATTTTCAGGATTTCTGCCACCGTATGGACGGCAACGACATGAATAAGCGCGCTGTGGAAAATCTGATCCGTGCGGGTGCGTTCGACTCTATGAACGTCCGCCGTGCGCAGCTCATCGCGGTCTACGAAAAGGTGATGGACGGCATCGCCAACGGCAACCGCGTGAACATCGAAGGGCAGATCGACTTTTTCGGCATGGGCGGCGGAAGCACACGGCGCGAACCGCTGCATCTGCCGGACATTCCGGAGTTTTCCGCGCAGGAGCTCATGCGTATGGAAAAGGAGACGACCGGCCTGTATCTCTCCGGCCACCCGATGGACGCTTATCGCGAGACGGCACGCCAATGCGGCGCAGTGATGATCGGCCGCATTATGGAGGACTTTGCGCAGGAGACCGGCCCGACCAGCTTTTCCGACGGCCAGCGCGTGAGCATCGCAGGCGTGGTCACAGCGAGCAAGGTAAAGACCACACGCAGCAATACGCTTATGGCCTATGTCACGGTGGAGGACAGTACAGGCACGATGGAAATGCTCTGTTTTTCCAAAACGCTGGAAACGAGCGGCAGCTATCTCAAGGAGGGACAGATCGTTCTGGCCTCCGGACGGCTGAGCGTGCGCGACGAAAAGGCACCGCAGCTTATGTGCGACTCTGTGCGTCCGCTTGAGGGCGGCGCTTCATCCGACACGGATGCGCCGGATGGGAAGAAGAACCGGACGCTCTATCTGCGTATGCCCTCCATCGACAGCCGCGAGATGACGCAGTTCCGCCGCATCATCTATCTCTTCGAGGGTCGGGAGCCGGTGCGCATCCGTCTGGCGGACAGCGGGAAGCTCATCGGCACAACGGCTGCGCTGCATCCCTCGCTCATCCGCGCGATGCGCGAGCTGCTGGGGGATGAGAATGTGGTGCTGAAAGAATAACAAGCCGCATTGAGCGGTCTGACCGGAAAGCGAGACGAATTTTATGCGTTTGCAAAGTGCGATCTTTACTCTGCCTGACGCACTCTTCCGCGAAGGTGCGGCCTGCGCGGGAGCGGATCAGGTGCTCTCCATTTTGAAGATGGAGAGCGTGTGGATGTATGCCGTCACGGCGCTGCCCCGCGCGGAGGCGGAGAAGCTGCTGGATGCGGCGGGACTGCGGGAGCATTTTCGCGGCATCCTGACCGGGGACGAGGCTGGCTGCGGGCCGTACAGCGAAACGATGCTGGAAAAGGCTGTGCGGCGTCTGCGCTCGCAGAAAAACGATACCGTCGTGTTCACCGGAACGCTCGCGGGCGTGGAGGCGGCGAAGAACGCCGGCATGCGCGCGGTCGCCGTCGGCAGTACGGCGGAGACGGAAGAATGGCAGCGCATGTGCGCGCTGGCCGACTATGAGCTGGAAGAGTATCGGAACTGGCTCACACTGGAATGAGAAGACATACAATGAAAAGAGGACGTCATTCGACGTCCTCTTTTTTCTCGTTTTTCGGCGCTTCAAAAAGCGCGTTGATCACGCTGGCGTAAAGCTGCTCGGTGTTCTCCTGGAACCGCTCGGCCAGATCCTTTGCCATGATCTCCTTGGGGACCATCAGCTCCATCTTCAGCAGGGGGCTGTCCTGTTCGTCGCAGAAGGCGAGGGAAACGGTGTAGGTCCCATTGGGGCGCGGCGTGATCTCGGATTTGATCTGCGCGCGGCGGCGCAGCTTCTGGTTGAAAACCGTGATGTTCTTGTCCGCTGCCAGACGCACGGAGTAAGGAAGGCTCGTCTCGCAGATCCGGCCGTTGTGCGCCCCCTTTTCCGTGATGGCATACAGCCCATCGGGGGAGAGCGTCAGGTGTCCGGAGGTGACAAGATCGTTCATGCACTCGGAAAAATCAAAGAAATCCACGCCGTCATCGATCATTGCCAGCTCCTGCATCGCCTCAAACGGCACCGGCTCGATGAGCCGCGAGGCAATGTAGAGAAGGAGAAACTTGATCTCAAGCTTATCCTGAATAAAGCCCATGCGTGCCATGCTGCTGCCTCCTGCGGAAATTATTATTTTCATTATAGCGTGTCCGCGAGAATTTGTATAGAGGATTTTTCACCATTTTTGCCCTCCGGCATAGTATGGGGTGAAAGAAAGCCAATCTTTCATCAGTACTTAAATCAGGAGGTATTCCCATGGCTGAAAAAGTAACAGCTGGCCCGATCTCCGGCGCAGGCGGTGTGCGGGAGGCAGTCTGTATCCATACGAAGAAGATCTTTTCATCCTGCAAGGATAAGGATTGCATCGAGGACCTGACCTTTTACCCCACGGCGACGGCCCAGAGCGTCATCAACACCTCGCAGTGCATCCGCGGCGGGCGCGTAGAGCTGCTGAACGTGAGCGTTGATGTCGAACCGGTGAGTTTCAACCGCGGCTTTTACACGGTCGATATGCGCTTTTTCTACCGCGTGATCCTACAGGCCATGAACGGCGGGATGCGTTACACGGAGATCGAGGGTCTTGCGACCTTTGACAAGCGTATCATGCTCTTCGGCGGCGAGAGCCGAGCGAAGGTATTCTCGTCCTATCCGTCCCTCGGCCCGGATGCTCCGGTCAACCTTGCGGCCAATATGCCCGGCGCGGTCGTCGAGGCGGTCGACCCGCTGCTGCTGTGCGCACGCATCGTGGATTGCAGCTGCGGCGGCTGCTGCGACTGCACGGCGGTGGGCGGCGTGCCCGAGGGCATTGCCGGAGCGTTCGACGAACCCCTTGTGTTCGAGCCGCAGATCAAGCGTGTGTGCGTGTCCCTCGGCCAGTTTTCCATCGTCCGCCTTGAGCGCGACGCGCAGCTGCTCATCCCTGTGTTCGACTACTGCATCCCCACGGCGAGTTGCCCGGCGGTCAGCGCCTGCAATTCCTGCGACGATCCGTGTGAGATGTTCGAGAGCGTCAGCTTCCCAACGGACGATTTTTTCCCTGCTGGCCTTGACACCTGTGCGGCGGATGGCGATGCGGCCGTGCCGACGAACTGCTGCGGCTGCACGGGAAAATAAAACGAAGGATGGATCGGAGTCCGGCCTTGCCGGACTCTTTTTTTGCCGGAAAGCGGACAGGCATAACCTGTCCGCTTTCCTCATAGAGTGGGGTATCAACAAAAAGGAGGCGGGCGTATGCGAGAGGAACAGGCAATTGCGCGATATGAAGAGGCGGCGGCGCTGCTTCCGCCGCGCTTTCGCCGCGCGGCGCTCCATCTTCCGGATCACCGCAAGCAGCGGGCGGAGGAGTTCCGCCTGCGGGCGCTTTATCCGCCCACGGTGCTTCTGGAGGAGGGTGAGATTGAACTGCCGTATTTCGGTGCGGACAGCCGGATTACGCCGCGTGACCTTGCGCAGATGCTGGACACGCTGACGGAGTATTCCCGCTATGCCTGCGCAGAGACGCTGCGCCGGGGCTTTCTGAGCCTGCATGGCGGTTTCCGACTGGGGGTGTGCGGCACGGCGGTGCTGCGGGAGAGACGGGTCACAGGGCTGCGGGAGATTTCGTCACTCTCCCTGCGCATCGTGACGGAGCGCGTGGGACTGGCCGAACCGCTCATGCCGGAGCTGTTTTCCGCCGGAAGCTTTCAAAGCACGCTCATCCTCGCGCCGCCGGGCGGCGGCAAAACGACGCTGCTGCGCGATCTGATCCGTGCCTTGTCGCTCGGCGATGAGGAGCGCACAGCGCTGCGTGTCGCGGTGGTGGACGAGCGCGGAGAGCTCGCGGTATGTGCCGGCGGAGAAGCGCAGATGGCACTGGGAACGCATACGGATGTGCTTACGCTCTGCCCGAAGGCGGATGGCATCGGAATGGTGTTGCGGGCGATGAATCCACAGGTCATTGCCGTCGATGAGATCACCGCATCCGAGGATATTGCGGCCATGGCGCGGGCTGCCAACTGCGGCGCGGTGCTGCTGGCCACGATGCACGCATCGGGACTTGACGATCTGTACCGCAAGCCGCTCTGGCCCATGCTGCGCGGCAGCAGCGTTTTTGCCCGCGCCATCGTGATCGAGGGAACGGGTGCGCAGCGGCGCTATCGCGTCGAGGCGCTCGCGTGCTAAAGCTTTTCGGTGCGGTGCTGGTGCTTTCGGGAACGGGCGCGCTGCACTGGCGGATATCCGACGCGCGGCGGCAGGAGCTGCGTGCGCTTCGGGAGACGGCCGCCGCGCTGGAGGCGCTTGCGCGCGGCGTGCAGGCATCTCTCGCGCCGATGCCGCGCTTGCTTGCCGTACACGGAAGTGGGAAATATGCGGACGCTTTTTTCGATCGGGTGCGGCATCTGCTCGCTGCGGAAGAGGAGCAGCCGTTTTGTGTATGCTGGCGGCTGGCGGCAGAGGGGCTCCCGCTTGCGCCGCGGGAGCGTGAGATCATTGTCTCGCTTGGCGCGGCGCTTGGCGGGGAGGAGGAGAGCGTGCTGCGCGCCCTGCAAAGCACGGCGCAGGAGCTGCGTTCCGCCCTTTTGGAAAAGGAGACTGCGAGGCGGCAGGAGAGCCGCCTTGCCGGAACGCTGTGCTTCGGCGGCGGGCTGCTGACGGTGATATTGCTGCTCTGAACGCCGCGGCTTTGCAGCGGAGAACCACAAAGGAGAGATTGCTATGGACATTGACCTTGTTTTTAAGATCGCCGCGGTCGGGATCGTCGTCGCCGTGCTCAACCAGCTGCTCGTGCGCTCCGATCGGCCGGATCAGGCGATGCTCGTGAGCCTTGCGGGGCTTGTGACGACGATGATGCTGCTCGTGCGTGAGATCAGCTCGCTCTTCGAACTCATCAAGACGCTCTTCGGGTTTTAAGGGATGGAGCTGCTGCTGAAGATCACGGCGCTGTGTGTTGCCGCCGCCGTTATCGCGTCGCTGCTGGGAAGAAGCGAAGGAGCACTCTCGCTTGCCTGTGTGCTCGGAGCGATCGTGTGCGCTGCGGCGCTGCTCACCGGCGTATGGGGAGAGCTTTCCTCCCTGACAAAGGAGCTGATGGCACTCACAGGACTGGCTCCGGCGGTCTTTGCGCCGTTATTTAAGATCATGTTCATTGCGCTGACGGTGCGCATCGGCGCGGCGTTCTGCCGCGACGCATCGCAAAGCGCACTTTCCTCCATTCTGGAGACGGCGGGGGTATTCTGCGCGCTGCTCTCGGCTGCGCCGCTTCTGAGCGCGGTCGTGGAGTTGGTGGAGGGATGGCTGTGAAAAGAGTGGTAACGGCACTGTTGGCAGCCATGCTTTTATGTATTTGCGCACAGGCCGCTGAAATTCCAGCGGAGCTGTACGGCGCGCTGCCTGAAGCGGCGGCGGAGCTCGCGGGAGCAGGGATTCCCGAGGCAGCCGGACATTTGATGCAAAGCCTGTTTTCTGCGTTTCGCGGCGCAGTGGGCGCATGCGTGCGCGGCGGCGTGCTGTTGACGCTGACGGTGCTGCTGACAGGCGCTGTGGAGGGAGCAGCCGCGGGCGCGGGAGAGAATGCGGAGCGCTTTGTGCCCTTTGCCGGCGTGCTGGGCGTAACGGCACTGTCGGCAGGCGACCTTTCCGCACTCATCGGACTGGGAACGGCAACGGTGCAGGAGCTTGCGTCCCTGACAAAACTCCTGCTTCCGACTATGGCTGCCGCGCTGGCCGGCTGCGGTGGCACGATCACGGCGAGCGCCTGGCAGATAGGAACACTCTGGGCCTCTGATGTGCTCACAAGCATGATCGGTGAGCTGCTGCTCCCGCTGGTCTACTGCCATATCGCGCTGGCTGCCGCGGGTGCTGTATTGCCGGAGAGTGGGCTTGACAAGCTCGCCGATGGATTGAAAAAGCTTGTGACGTGGTTACTGTGCGGCGCACTCACGCTCTTTACGCTTCTGTTGTCAGTGAGCAGCGTACTGACCGGCAGCGCAGACCGCGCGGCGGTTCGCGCTGCACAGGCGGCAGTGTCCGGCGCAGTGCCGGTGGTTGGCGGCATCTTGTCCGGTGCGGCGGAAGCGGTGCTCGGCGCAGCGCATACGCTGCGTGCGGCGGTCGGTGCTCTGGGGGTGTTCGGCGTGCTGCTTGTGTGCATGGTGCCGCTCGTGCGGCTGGGCGTGCAGTATCTGATCTATAAGGCTGCGGCGCTCGTCTGCGCAATGAGCGGCGTAAAAACGCTCGAGCGGCTGCTCGAGCAGCTCGGCGACGCGTTCGGACTGGTGTTCGGCATGACGGCTGCTGCTGCGACACTTCTGCTTGTAGCGCTGCTGGTATCGATCTCAATGGTGGTGATGTGATGGAGATTCTGCGGCAGTGGCTGCTGGGCGTGGTCGGCTGCGCATTTCTGGTGAGTTTCGCCTGTCAGGCTGCACCGGTGGGTGCTGTGCGGGAGATCCTGCGCTTTGCGGGGGGATTGACGCTGATCTTATGTATGCTCCGCCCGCTGGGCGGGGTGGAGCTTGATGCGTCCGCGTTCGATCTGAGCGCATGGAGCGATGAGCGCTCGACTTTGGAGGAAGAGTATGGCGTGGCGCTCTCCGGGGAGCTTGGCGCGGTCATAGCGGAGCGGACGGGCGCATATATTGAGGACAAAGCGGACGCCCTCGGCTTTGCGGTCACGGCACAGGTCGAGGTGCGGGAGCGCGGCGGCACAATACTGCCGTATGCGGCCGTGCTGCATGGGGAGCGGAGCGAAGCGCTTGCCGCGCTTATGGAAGCGGAGCTCGGCATCCCGTGTGAACGGCAGGAATGGAGGGCGGCGGAATGAAGGAGCGGGGGCTTCCAAAGTATTTGGAAACGCTGAAAAAATACCGGCTTGCCGCGGCGGTCATTCTCCTCGGTGTTGTGCTGATGCTGCTGCCCGGCGGAGAGACGGCGGAGCAGAGCCCGCCGCGCGATGCCGAGACAGAAGCCTTTGACCGTGCGGCGGTGCAGAGCGAGATGGAGGACATCCTGCGCGGCATCGATGGCGTAGGCGAGTTGACGCTGATGCTCACGGTGGATGCGGGCACAAGGCACGAGCTGGCGCAGAATGTGACGGAGGAGCAGAGCGGCGGAGAGGACACAAAGAAAAAGACGGAGACGCTTGTACTCGGCGCGGGCAGCGGCGTGCAGAACGTCGTGGTGACAGAAAGCGTTTATCCCCGCTATGTCGGCGCGCTGGTGGTCTGCGAGGGTGCGGACAGTGCGAGCGTCCGGCTGGCGGTGACCAATGCCGTCAGTGTGCTCACGGCACTGCCAAGCGACAGAATATCGGTGGTTCGGGGAAAACCTTAAAATTTCAATTCTGGGAGGAAGAACATGAAGAAGCTGTGGAAGAGAAACATGGTGGCAGGTGCGGTTCTGGTACTGGTGTGTGCGGCGATCTTTCTGAACGGACGCTATGCCGGCGAGGTGGAGGAGACGAACAAGGTTCTCGGCCAGTCGACACTTGTCGATGCGCCGCAGGGGGCTGCGGAGGAGGTTTCGGGCGAGACGCCGCCGGACGATTACTTTGCCGCGGCCCGGCTCACGCGCCAGCAGGCGCGCGACAGCGCGCTGAGCCTTTTGCAGGAGGCGTCCGGCAGCACGGCAGCAGACGAGGAGACGGTCGCTGAGGCGGCGCAGAGCATCCAGACGCTGGCAGCCTATACGCTCTCGGAGGCGCAGATCGAGAATATGGTCACAGCCAAGGGCTATCAGGACTGTGTCGTTTTCATGGCGGATGATAGTGTGAGCGTTGTCGTTTCCGCCGGGGAGGACGGCCTGCAGACCGAGGACATCGCCCGCATCACGGATATCGTCAAGCAGGAGACTGGTCTCGGCGCGGATAAGATCAAGATTCTTGAAGTAAATTAGCTGTTGTAATTTGCACGGAATGATGGTAGAATATATTTGATTGAGTATAACTACCACACAGCAAGGAGAGACAGCAATGGGTGAAAACCGTGAATATCTGACGCAGACCGACAACGACGGCAGCGTCAACATTTCCGAGGACGTTGTGGCTGCCATTGCTTCCGAGGCCATCGGCGAGATCGAGGGCGTCGGCGCGATGATGACCACCATGACCGAGCAGCTCACCGAGCAGTTTATGGGGAAAAAGCCTTCGCGCGGCGTGCGCATGGAGATTCAGGACGGCGAGATAACGCTTGATGTTTACCTGATCGTGAAGTACGGCTTTGCCATCCCCGAGATCGCCGCAAAGGTGCAGGATGCCGTGATGGGCGCGGTCGAGACGATGACGGGCTTTTCCGTCAAGGCCGTCAATGTCCATGTCGGCGGCGTGAGCTTCAACTAAAGTAATAGAGAGAAAAGGACGAAGAGTCTATGGTTCGCAATACTGCAAGAGAGATCGCCGTGCATCTGGCATATGAGTTGAGCTTTACCGACAAGCCGGTGGAGGAGCTGCTGGATGAACGGCTGAGCAGCGAGGGCTTTGCCGAGCTTGCTGGCGAGGATGAGCTTTACGCCGCCGTGCCAAACGTCAAGCAGGCGGAGTATATCCGCACGCTTGTGCGCGGTGTGGCCGATCACGCGCCGGAGCTTGACGAGTTCATTGCCCGCTACGCCAAGGGGTGGAGCTTTGACCGCATCCCGCTCGTGGCCTCCGCCATCATGCGTGTGGCCATGTATGAGATCCTTTACTGCCGCGACATCCCGAACTCCGTCGCCATCAACGAGGCGGTCGAGATCGCCAAGAAGTACGAAACGCTGGAGACCGTGAAATTCATCAACGGTATCCTCGGCTCGTTCGTGCGCGCGGAGATCAGCGCAGAGTAAACGAAAAGCAGAGCACTGCGAAAGCGGCGCTCTGCTTTCTGCTGACGCAGCGAAAAGGGAAAATACTTCACAGGAGAACACCATGGAAGAGCGGATGATCTTCTCGGTCAGCGAGGCAAACAATTTCATCAAGGCACTGCTCGATCAGGTTCCGCAGCTTCAGGAGATCTTCGTGCGCGGCGAGATCTCGAACTACAAGCTCTACCCCTCGGGACATCACTATTTCACGCTCAAGGACGAGGGCGGGGCAATGCGCTGCGTGATGTTCAAGGGCAGTGCGCTGCGCCTGCGCTTCCGGCCGGAAAACGGCATGAAGGTCATCGCGTTCGGGCGCATCGGCGTGTTTCCACGCGACGGGGCATATCAGCTCTACGTTTCTGACCTGTCGGCACAGGGCGCGGGCGATCTGCACATGGCCTTTGAGCAGCTCAAGGCGCAGCTTGAGCGCGAGGGCCTTTTTGATCCGGCGCACAAAAAGCCGCTGCCGCGCTATCCGAAAACCATCGCCATCATCACCTCGCCCGCAGGCGCAGCGGTGCATGACATGATCCGCATTCTCCGTGCGCGCTGGCCGCTGACGGAGGTAAAGCTTCTCGGCGTGCGCGTGCAGGGAGCCGAGGCGCCGGCGGAGATCGTCGGCGCGCTGCGCTACGCGAACCGGCACCGTGTCGCGGAGCTTATCATCACGGGACGCGGCGGCGGTTCGATCGAGGATCTGTGGGCCTTTAACGACGAGCGCGTGGCGCGCGCGATTTATGAATCGGATATTCCGGTGATCTCCGCCGTCGGGCATGAGCCCGACGTTACCATCGCCGACTACGTCGCGGACGCGCGGGCGTCCACGCCGTCGAACGCCGCCGAGATCGCGGTGCCGGATCGGGAGGAGCTGCGCGCGCGGCTGGCGGTCATGGAGCGGCGTATGGAAAAGATTGAGAAGGATCGCCTTTCCGCGCTGCGCGAACGGCTGGACGCGCTTGCGCATAAGCGCGCGCTGCGCGACCCGATGGCTTTTATTGCGGACAAGCGGTTGCTGCTGGATTTTACGCAGAAAAATCTCGCCTCGCTCGCTGAGCGGCAGGTGGGGGAGAGACGACGGCGCTTCGCGGCGCTCTGTGCGTCGCTTCACGCCATGAGTCCGCTTGCGGTGCTCTCACGCGGGTACGCTGTGGCGCGCACGGCGGCTGGAACGGTGCTGCGCAGCGCGGCGGAGACATCGCCCGGCGATGAGATCGATGTGACGCTCGGACAGGGAAGCCTGAAGTGCACGGTCGAGGAAGTAAGAGGAGGAAAAGATCATGGCAAAGAGCTTTGAGGATAACATTGCGCGGCTCGAGGAGATTGTGTCGCTGCTCGAGCGCGGCGACGCGAAGCTCGCCGATTCGCTCAAGCTTTTCGAGGAGGGGACGAAGCTGGCCGCCTCCTGCGGAAAAATGCTCGACGAGGCGGAGCAGAAGGTCGTGCGCCTGACGAAGGGCGCGGACGGCGCACCGGTCGAAACACCTTTTGAAACGGAGGAATGAGAACAATGGAGAAGGAACTTTTTGTGCAGCGGATGGAAGCCTACCACACCAGAGTAGAGGATTTTCTCGCAGCTCAGTGCGCGGAGACGGACACGCCGTATAACCGCCTGCTCGAAGCGATGCACTACAGCCTTATGGCGGGCGGCAAGCGGCTGCGCCCAATTTTGACAATGGAGTTCTGCCGGCTTTGCGGCGGTGATACAGACGCGGTGCTCAGTGCCGCCTGCGGTGTGGAGATGCTGCATACATACTCGCTCATTCACGACGATCTGCCGTGTATGGACAACGACGATCTGCGCCGCGGAAAGCCCTCCAATCACAAGGTGTTCGGTGAGGCCACGGCACTGCTCGCGGGCGACGCGCTGCAGGCGCTTGCCTTTGAAACGGTGCTCTCTGCGCCGCTTGCGCCGGAGCGGGCGCTGCGCTGCGGGCAGATCCTCACGCATGCGGCGGGACACGCGGGAATCTGCGGCGGCCAGCAGCTCGACCTCGAGTGGGAGGGCTGTAAGCTCGAGCGTGACGAGCTTATGGAGATCCATCTGCGCAAGACGAGCGCGCTCATTCGCGCGGCTTGTCTGATGGGCGTCGCCGCCGCCGGCGGCACGCCGGAACAGGAGGAGGCCGCCGCGCGCTATGCGGATGCACTGGGCCTTGCCTTCCAGATTCGCGACGATATGCTCGATGTGATCGGCGACGAGGCTACCTTCGGCAAACCCATCGGCTCGGATAAAGAGGAGAATAAAACGACGTTCGTCGATCTGCTCGGCCTGGAGGAGTGCGAGCGTGAGATCGTGCGGCTGACGGAAGATGCCATTGCCGCGCTGGACTGCTTTGACGACACGGATTTTCTTGTCGAGCTTTCCCGCAGCATGGAGACGAGAAACAAATAAAAAGGTACGGAAAACTCCCGCGGCAAAATGCCGCGGGAGTTTTTGTTCACCGTGTTCATAAAAATTTTGCAATGAATACCGGAGCGTATATCTTGTATATTTCTGCGCGATGGTCTATAATACAAAATCGTAAACTGGTTTTTTGCGCGTTTGGGCGCTTTCTGCCGCTTTGAAACGGCGTGCGCCGCCGCAGCGCTTCGCGCGCGGCAGGCAGCATTTTTAACAGCAAGGGGAAATCAAATTGATATTGGAACATATTCATTCGCCGCGCGACGTCCGCTCGCTCGACGAGCTGGAGCTTCATATCCTCTGCGATGAGCTCAGAAGCTTTCTGGTCGAGCAGGTCTCGCATACCGGCGGACATCTGGCCTCAAACCTCGGCGTGGTGGAGTTGACTGTTGCTATCCACCGCATTTTTGACACCGAGCGGGATCGGCTGGTATTCGATGTGGGACATCAGTGCTACGTCCATAAGATCCTCACCGGCCGCGCGGAGCAGTTTCCGACGCTGCGCCAGCTGGGCGGGATCTCGGGATTTCCGAAGCCGGGGGAGAGCGTTCACGACGCATTTATCGCCGGACATGCATCCAACAGTGTCTCCGTGGCGCTCGGCATGGCGCGCGCCCGCACGATGCTCGGACAGGATTATCATGTGCTCTCGCTCATCGGCGACGGCGCGCTCACCGGCGGCCTTGCCTATGAGGGACTCAACAATGCCGGCGCTTCCGGCGAGCCGCTGATCGTGATACTCAACGACAACGGCATGTCGATCGACCGCAATGTCGGCGCGATGAGCGAGCATCTTTCGCATCTGCGCACGAAGCCGGAGTATTTCGCCTTTAAAAAGGTATATCACAATGCGCTCGGCAAAACAAGGCTGGGGCGCTCTCTGTATGAATTTAACCACACGCTCAAAACCGGACTGAAAAAGGCCATGCTGCCGAACGCGACCATGTTTGAGGACATGGGCTTTGCCTATCTCGGGCCGGTGGACGGCCACGATCTGACGCAGCTGACCAACACACTGGAATGGGCGAAGGAAATGAGACAGCCAGTGCTCGTGCATGTCCGCACGCAGAAAGGGCATGGTTATGCGCCCGCCGAGCGTGAGCCGTGGAGGTTTCACGGCATCGGGCCGTTTGATGCAGCGACCGGCAGGGTGCTGGACGCAAAAGAGAGCTTTTCCTCGGTTTTCGGCAAGGCGCTCACGGAGCTTGCTGTGGAGGACCCGCGCGTGTGCGCGATCACGGCGGCGATGGAGGACGGCACGGGCCTCACTCCGTTCGCTGAGCGATTCCCTAACCGGTTTTTTGACGTCGGTATTGCCGAGGGTCATGCGGCCGCCATGGCTGCGGGACTTGCCAAACAGGGCGCGGTTCCGGTCTTTGCCGTGTATTCCAGCTTTCTCCAGCGCGCCTACGACCAGCTGCTGCATGACGTGGCGCTGAGCGGGCTGCACGTTGTTTTCGCCGTGGATCGCGCGGGCTTTGTCGGTGCGGACGGTGCGACGCATCACGGCGTAATGGATACGGTGTTTTTATCCGGCATCCCGAATATGACGGTGCTCTGCCCGGCAAATTTTGCCGAGCTGCGCGCCATGCTCCGCCGCGCTGTGCTGGAAATGAGCGGCCCGGTCGCCATCCGTTATCCGCGCGGCGGCGAGGGAGCGTTCACCGCAGATGAAAGCGGCAGCGACTTTGCCGAGCTGCGCGCGGGCGGGGACATCACACTTGCGGCATACGGCACGATGGTCAATAATGTTCTCGAAGCCGCCGAACTGCTGCATGGAAAGGGAATCGAGGCGCGGGTTGTAAAGCTCGGGCGCATTTCTCCGTTCCGCGGCGGCGAGCTCTCACGGGTATTCGGCGGTACAAAGCGGCTGCTGGTGGCGGAGGAGTGCTCGGGCGTCGGCTGCATCGGCCAGCGCATCGCGGCGATTCTTGCCGAAGAGGGGCACGAGCCGGAGAAGCTGATGCTGTGCAACATCGGCAGAAGATTTATCGAACAGGGGAGCGTTCAGGAGCTTTACAGGCAGTGCGGACTGGACGCTGTGTCCCTCGCACGCACGGCAAGGGAGGTTTGCCAATGAGCAGCAAGGTGAGATTGGACGTCGCGCTCGTGGAGCGCGGCGTGATCGAAACGCGCGCCAAGGCGCAGGCAACGATCATGAGCGGACAGGTGTTTGTCAACGGTCAGCGTTCCGATAAGCCCGGAACTCCGGTCGCCGCCGATGCACAGATCGAGGTGCGCGGCCACACGCTGCGCTACGTCAGCCGCGGTGGACTGAAGCTGGAAAAGGCGATGGCAGAGTTTCCCATCACGCTCACCGGCTCCGTCTGCGCCGACATCGGCGCATCCACCGGCGGTTTTACCGACTGCATGCTGCAAAACGGTGCGAGGAAGGTCTACGCTGTGGATGTGGGCTACGGTCAGCTGGACTGGAAGCTGCGGGGCGATGAGCGCGTGGTGTGCATGGAGCGCACAAACGCCCGTTACCTGACGCACGAGCAGATCCCTGACGAGCTGGATTTTGCGTCCGTGGACGTATCGTTCATCTCTCTGGGCCTGATCCTGCCGGCACTCGCGGGGCTTTTAAAGCCGGACGGCTGTGCCGTCTGCCTTGTCAAACCTCAGTTTGAAGCGGGACGCGAAAAGGTCGGCAAAAAGGGCGTTGTGCGCGATCCGGAGGTGCATCTGGAGGTTCTGGAGCACTTTCTGGGGCATGCGAAGGAAAACAATTTTACAGTTCTTGGCCTGACGTACTCACCCATCCGCGGACCGGAGGGAAATATTGAGTATCTCGGCTACCTTTCCCGCGCGGGAGAGACGCAGCCGGAGCACGACCTGCGCGCACTGGTCGAAGCGTCGCATGCGGCGCTGGAGGGGAAGGGAGGCAAAAAAAATGCTTAAAAAAGTGATTTTGTGCCCGAATCCCTACCGCGATCACGAGCTTACGGTGGCAAAGGAGGCCAAGCGGATCCTTGACAGCGTGCATTGTCCGAATGTCGTATGTGTGCCGTTCCGCAACGAGGAAAAGCCGGACGGCTTCGGGCTTGAGATCCGGCCCCTTCAGCAGGAGCTGCGTGGGGCGGATATGATGATCGCCTTTGGCGGCGACGGCACGATCCTGCACCTTTCCAAAACGGCAGCGCATCGGGATATCCCGGTGCTCGGCGTGAATCTTGGCTCGCTCGGCTTCATGGCCGAGCTGGAGCAGAAGGAGCTCGGCCGCCTTGCCGAGCTGGTGGAGGGAAAGTACACGATCGAGAGCCGCATGATGCTCGACGTGAGCGTGCTGCGCGACGGCCGCGTGATTTATTCCAATCTCGGGCTCAATGAGGCGGTCGTCACGCGCGGGGCGGTTTCGCGTGTCGTGCGCGTGCATATCCTCACCGAGCAGGGACGGCTTCTGGATGTAACAGGCGACGGCGTGATCGTCGCCAGCCCTACGGGCTCGACAGCCTATTCGCTCTCGGCGGGCGGCCCGGTCGTGGAGCCGACCGCGCGCAATCTGATCGTCAGTCCGATCTGCGCGCACAGCGTCCACGCCAATTCCTACGTTCTTGCGCCAGAGCGCACCATCACCGTGCAGACGGAAAAGACAGGCTATAAGCCGATTTTCCTGAGCGTGGACGGCGGCAAGGCCTTTTCGCTCAAAAACGGCGACGCGGTGGAGATCCGCCGCTCAAAGTTCGATACCAAGCTTGTTCGATTGTCAAACAAGAGCTTTTGCGATATTTTACTCAAAAAGATGCTGATAGGAGTGACAGAACATGAAGAATAACCGACAGGAGAAAATTTTGGAGATCATTGCTGCCGAGCCAATCGAGACGCAGGAGCAGCTGCTCAGCCGTCTGCTTGAACAGGGCATCGAGAGCACGCAGGCGACCATTTCGCGCGACATCAAGCAGCTCCACCTCATCAAGGAGCCGGTCGGCGGCGGGCGCTACCGCTATGCGGTGAGCGCGCAGAAGATCAAGCTCAATTTCGCGGGCCGTTTACAGGTCATTCTGCGCGAGAGCATTCTCAGTGCCGCCCGCGCACAGAACCTTGTTGTGGTGAAGATGATGCCGGGCCTCGGCCCTGCGGCAGGCTCTGCGTTCGACGGCATGGAGATCCCGGCCATCGTCGGCACCGTCAGCGGCGACGACACGGTGCTGGTCATCCTGCGCGACGAGGCGAGCGCTTCGGAATTTTGCACAGAGCTCACTTCCATGATCAAGTAAGGGAGGGCGCGCCATGCTTCGGCTGCTGCACATTGAAAATATCGCTGTGATCGAGCGCGCGGACATCCTCTTCGGCGCGGGCTTCAACGCCCTCACCGGCGAGACCGGCGCGGGCAAGTCCATTGTGATAGACTCGCTCGGCGCGGTACTCGGCGCGCGGACCTCACGCGATCTGATCCGCACCGGCGCGGCCAAGGCCTTTGTCAGTGCAGAGTTTGACGGCGTTGATCCATCGCTTTCTGTGCTCGCGGAGATCGGGGCGGAGCCGGAGGACGGCGTGCTGCTGCTCCAGCGTGACATCTATGCCGACGGCAAGAACGTCTGCCGTGTGAACGGACGGCCCATCACGGTCGCGCAGCTGCGCGCACTGGGAACGAACCTGCTCAACATTCACGGCCAGCACGAGGGTACGCTCCTGCTCGATGAGGAACAGCATGGCGCGTACCTTGACCGCTTCGGCAGCATGGACGCGCTGCTGAACGCCTACACGGCTCGCTACGACGCGGTGCGCGCGACGCGGAAGCAGATCGAGAGCCTTCAGATGGACGAGGCGGAGAAGGCCCGCCGCGTCGATACGCTCCGTCACCAGATCGCCGAGCTTGAACACGCGCAGCTGCGCGAGGGTGAGGAGGAAGAGCTGCTCGAGCGGCGCAATATCCTGCGCAATGCTGAAAAGTTCATGGACGCCTTTGCCGCGGCAGACTACGCGCTCTCCGGTGGTGAGGACGGCCTCGGCGCGGCGGCGCAGCTCAAGGAGGCGGAGAACGCCTTCCACGGCATCCGCGCCCTCGGCGACCGCTTCGGCGAGCTGGCCGGGCGACTGGAAACGCTCTATTCCGATGTTTACGACATGGCGGAGACCGTGCGCGATCTGCGCGAGGAGTTTGATTTTTCCCCGCAGGAGCTCGACGCGGTCGAAAGCCGGACTGACCAGCTCTACCGGCTTAAAAAGAAATACGGCGCGACGGTAGGCGAGATGCTCAACTATCTCGAGCGCAGCCAAAAAGAGCTCGATGAGATCGAGTATGCCGACGACCGCATCGTACAGCTTCAGGGGAAGCTGGCAGGGCAGGAAAAGGAAATGCTGGCTGCGGCGCGCTCGCTTTCCGATGCGCGCAAGGCCGCGGCAAAGGCGCTTGAAGCGCGTATTTTGCAGGAACTGCGTGAGCTGGACATGGGTAAGGTGCGCTTTGAGATCGGCTTTTCGGAAAAAGAGCCGGACATGGGCGGCATTGACGAAGTGCGCTTTTTGATGAGCGCGAATGTCGGCGAAGAGCTCAAGCCCATCCAGAAGATCGCCTCCGGCGGCGAGCTGGCGCGCATCATGCTCGCGCTCAAGAATGTGCTTGCCGAGCAGGATCACGTGATGACGATGGTATTTGACGAGGTGGACACCGGCGTTTCCGGACGCGCGGCGCAGCGCGTGGCGGAAAAGATGGCGAAGCTTGCGCGCATCCGTCAGGTGCTGTGTGTGACGCATCTGCCGCAGCTTGCCGCGATGGCGGACACCCATTTTTCCGTGGAAAAGGGCGAAGAAAACGGCCGCACCTTCACACGTGTGGTCGAGCTTGACCATGCGCAGCGCTGCGCGGAGCTTGCGCGACTGACCGGCGGCGGAAGCGTGACGCAGACACAGCTGCGCGGCGCGGAGGAGCTGCTGGCCGCGGCGGAGGCGTTCCGAAATTCCCTGCACTGACGGAAAAAGGAATTGCAATTGCGCATGTAAGGCGGTACAATGACACCTGATCGAACAAAAGGAGAAGCAAGTCCATGGATCAATACGCGCAGCGCATCGCGCGGGACTATCCCGTGCGGCGCAAGGCACAGGAAAAGGAAAATATGCGAGCCTACCTTGTCGGCCAGCTGCGTGAGCTGGGCTACGATGCAAGACTGGACGACTGCGGCAGGGCAGTCAATGTGATCGCGGGCGATCCGGAGCGGGCAAAGCTTATTTACGCTGCGCACTACGATACGCCGCTGCACGAGCCGCTGCCGCCAATCATCTGCCCGACGCGGCCGACGGTCTATATGCTCTATCAGGCGCTCACGCCGCTGCTGACTCTTGCGGTGAGCTTCCTTATTTCGTTCGGCGTGACCTTTGTGCTGAATCTGCCGAACATGACGCTGCCGCTTTTCATCGTGCTGCTGCTCGGCGCGCTGGCCTATCTCAAGTACGGCCCATCGGAGAAGAACAACGAAAATGAGAATACCTCCGGCGTCGCAGCGCTGCTGAACACCGCAGAAAAGCTCACGCCGCGCTACCGTAGCGACGTCTGCTTTCTCTTTCTCGACGGCGGCAGCACGAGCATGCAGGGAGCCAAGGGCTTCCGTCGGCGCTATCCGAGTGCAAAGGAGAAGCCGGTGCTTTGCCTTGACTGCGTCGGCAGCGGGGACGAGCTGCTGATCCTGCCGGGTAAGGGAGCCCGCTGGGACGGCGAGCTGCTCGATGCGATCAATGATAGCTTTGAAAACTCGGCGCGCAAGACCTGCTACGACAAGGTGGACGGGCTTGTGCATTTCCCCGGCGACAACCGCGCGTTTGCGCACGGCGTCGCCATCTGCGCGGTGCGCCATGTCTCCGGCTTCGGACGAATGATCCGTCCGACCGGAAAGGACGACCGCATCGACGACGAAAATCTGGATATTCTCAGCCGCGGCCTTGTTAAGCTTGCCGCAGCGTACCAAATCAAAAAGTAATGGGAGAAACACAATGGGTATTTACGAAGAATTGAAGGCGCGCGGCCTGATCGCGCAGGTGACTGATGAAGAGCAGATCCGCGAGCTGGTCAACAACGGCAAGGCTACGTTCTATATCGGTTTCGACTGCACCGCGGACAGCCTGCACGTCGGCCACTTCATGGCGCTGTGCCTGATGAAGCGTCTCCAGATGGCGGGCAACAAGCCCATCGCCCTCATCGGCGACGGCACGACCCGCATCGGCGACCCCTCCGGCCGCACGGACATGCGCAAGATGCTCACGCCCGAGGACATCAACCATAACGCCGAGTGCTTCAAGCGACAGATGGAGCGCTTCATCGACTTCGGTGAGGGCAAGGCCCGCATGCTCTACAACAGCGAGTGGCTGCTGCCGCTCAACTACATCGACCTTCTGCGCGAGGTCGGCGGCTGCTTCAGCGTCAACAACATGCTCCGCGCCCGCTGCTATGAGCAGCGCATGGAGCGCGGCTTGAGCTTCCTCGAGTTCAACTATATGATCATGCAGTCCTATGACTTCTACTACATGTTCCAGCACTACGGCTGCAACATGCAGTTCGGCGGCGACGACCAGTGGAGCAACATGCTCGGCGGTACGGAGCTCATCCGCAAGAAGCTCGGCAAGGACGCCCATGCCATGACCATCACGCTGCTGATGAACTCCGAGGGCAAGAAGATGGGCAAGACCGCCAGCGGCGCGGTGTGGCTCGACCCGAACAAGACAAGCCCCTACGACTTCTACCAGTATTGGCGCAACGTCGGCGACGCGGATGTATTGAAGTGCATCCGTATGCTGACCTTCCTGCCGCTCGAGCAGATCGACGAGATGGACAAGTGGGAGGGCAGCCAGCTCAACCGCGCCAAGGAGATCTTGGCCTACGAGCTCACCGCGCTTGTCCACGGCGAGGAAGAGGCAAAGAAGGCTGAGGATGCGGCCAAGGCGCTCTTTGGCGCCGGCGGCGACAGCGCGCATATGCCGACCACCACGCTCACGGACGCGGATTTTGAAAACGGCGGGATCAACATTCTCTCTCTGCTCGTCTCCACCGGACTGTGCGCCAGCCGCGGCGAGGCGCGCCGTCTCGTTCAGCAGGGCGGCATCGTCGTGGACGAGAAGAAGGTCGGCAGCATCGACGAGAGCATCCCGCAGGAGAAGTTCTCCGGTGAGGGCGTCATCATCCGCAAGGGCAAAAAGGTGTTCCACAAGGCGGTAAGCAAGTAAAAAGTGCCTTTCCAAACCTCTGCAGACTTTGCTCTGCGGAGGTTTTTTCTGCCTGTTCGTTCAAGGGCTTGCCTTTTGAACGGATGTTTGATACAATGACAGCATGATATTCTGCGGTGGTATGCGAAAAGGGGGATGGCCATGCGAATACTCGGCATTGACCCCGGTATTGCCATTGTCGGCTTCGGCTTGATCGAAGCAGAGGCCGGCCGGACGCAGATGCTCCGCTACGGTGCGATCACCACGGAGGCAGGACTTCCGCTGGCCACACGCCTTGTGCAGATCGAGCGCGACATGGAGGAGCTGATCGCGCAGCTCAAGCCGGACGCGATCGCGGTCGAGGAGCTGTTTTTCTCCAACAACATCACCACCGGCATCGCTGTTGCGCATGGGCGCGGCATCATTCTCTGCACAGCGGCCAAGAGCGGCGTGCCGCTCTTTGAGTACACGCCCATGCAGGTCAAGCAGGCAGTCGTCGGCTATGGGCTGGCCGAGAAGCGGCAGGTGATGGATATGGTCAGGCGGCTTTTGAAGCTCAAGGCTGTCCCACGTCCCGACGATGCGGCGGATGCGCTCGCCATCGCCATCTGCCACGCGCGCAGCGCGACCTCGCTGCTCGCGCGCACGCAAAATCCGGTCAAGCAAACAGTTTAAAGGGGGGGAGACTCCATGTTCTATTATGTTGAGGGCACGGTCGCGCATGTCGAGCCATACCTTGCGGTCATTGACTGCGGCGGCGTGGGCTATGCCTGCCGCACAACGAACTATACCATCAGTCAAATCAAAATAGGTGAAGTAAAAAGACTTTACACATATTTGAATGTCGGAGACGGTATTTTTGAACTTTACGGCTTCGCCTCTGAGCGGGAGCTGAACAGCTTCAAGCTGCTCATCGGCGTGTCGGGCGTGGGGCCGAAGGCGGCGCTTGCCATTCTTTCCGTCGGCACGCCGGAGCATCTGACCATGGCGGTCATCACAGGCGATGAAAAGGCGCTGACTGCCGCTCCGGGTGTGGGAAAGAAGCTCGCCCAGCGCATCATTCTTGAACTCAAGGACAAGATTGCCAAGGAAACGCAGGAGATCGGCATGCCGTCCGCAGCTGCGGGAGCTGTCGCCGTCGGCGGCAAGGCGGCAGAGGCCGCCGCCGCGCTCGCGGTGCTCGGCTACACGCAGCAGGACATCTCCGTGGTGCTCAAGGGCGTGGACGTGGAAAGTCTCTCGCTGGAGGAGATCATTCGCCAGAGCCTGAAAAAGATGGTGAAGTAAGGGCAAAAAGGGGAGTGACATTTTGAGCATTGACTTTGGAACCGACATTTATGAAGAGCCGATCGTGGCCAAGACCTTCCTGAGCGAGGACGTGCAGGAGGGTTCTCTGCGCCCGAAAACGCTTCGGGAATACATTGGACAGGAAAAGGCAAAGGGCAACCTTGCTGTTTTCATCGAGGCGGCAAAAAAACGCAATGAGTCGCTTGACCATGTTCTGCTCCACGGCCCTCCGGGCCTTGGCAAAACGACGCTCGCGGGCATCATTGCCGCCGAGATGGGCGTGAACATCCGCATTACCTCCGGACCCGCCATTGAAAAAGCGGGCGACCTTGCGGCACTGCTGACAAATCTGAGCGAGAACGACATCCTTTTTGTCGACGAGATTCACCGCCTCAACCGCGCGGTGGAGGAGATTCTTTATCCTGCGATGGAGGATTACGCCATCGACATCATCATCGGCAAGGGACCCAGCGCGAACTCCATCCGGCTCGACCTGCCGCATTTTACGCTCATCGGCGCGACGACGCGCGCCGGTCAGCTCTCCGCGCCGCTGCGCGACCGCTTCGGCGTGACGCTTCGGCTGGAGCTGTATACGCCCGAGGAGCTTTCCAAGATCGTCACGCGCTCGGCGGGCATTTTGAACGTAAGCATCGCGCCGGACGGCGCATATGAGATTGCGCGCCGCTCGCGCGGCACGCCGCGCATCGCCAACCGCATTCTCCGCCGCGTGCGCGACTTCGCGGAGGTCAAAGCGGACGGCGTCATCACACGAGAGGTGGCGGACGAGGCGCTGCGCGCGCTCGAGATCGATTCGCTCGGTCTCGATCCGATCGACTACCGGATGCTCTGCGCCATTATCGAAAACTACGGCGGCGGTCCCGTCGGCATCGACACGCTGGCCGCGACCATCGGCGAGGAGGCTGTCACGCTGCTGGACGTTTACGAGCCGTATCTCATGCAGCTCGGTTTCCTTACGCGCACGCCGCGCGGCCGCTGCGTCACGCGCAAGGCTTATGCGCACCTCGGACTGAGCGTTCCCGCATCCCTGACGGACGAGCCGGAGCAGCTCACCCTAAATTGATTTGATAAGGAGATAATATCATGGGCAAACTTTTTGGCACCGACGGCATCCGCGGCATCGTGGGCGAAAACCTGACGGTGGAGACGGCATTTCATACCGGTCAAGCCGTTGCCGCCGTTTTGAAGGAAGAGAAGGGGAGAGCACCGCTCATCACCATCGGCAAAGATACGCGCATTTCATCCGATATGCTCGAATCCGCGCTCATCTGCGGCATCTGCTCCGTCGGCGGCGACGTAATGCCTTTCGGCGTGCTGCCGACGCCGGCAGTCGCTTATCTGACGGTGCTCAAGGGTGCGGATGCGGGCATCGTCATTTCCGCCAGCCACAACCCATTTGAGCACAACGGCATCAAGGTCTTTAATGAAAAGGGCTATAAGCTGCCCGACGCAACAGAAGCGAAGATCGAGGAAAAGATCCTCTCCGGCGAGCCCATTCCTGTTGCCACCCGCGGCGAGATCGGCGTGCTGCACCATGGCCTGAAAAAGTCGAAGCTTGAATACATCCACCATCTCACGACCACCATCGACTCCGACCTTTCCGGCCTGCGTGTGCTGGTGGACTGCGCAAACGGCGCAGCCAGCGCCACGGCTCCCGAACTGTTCGGCCGTTTTAAGTGTTACGCGGACTTTATGCACTATGAGCCGAACGGAACAAATATCAACGACCGCTGCGGCTCCACGCACCTCGAAAGCCTTGCCCAGCGCGTTGTGGCGGGACGCTATGATATCGGCGTTGCCTTTGACGGCGACGCCGACCGCTGCCTGATGGTCGATGAGCTGGGGCACGAGATCGACGGCGACAAGATCATGGCCGTGTGCGGGGCGTATATGAAGCGCAACGGAAAGCTCTCCGGCAATACCATCGTGGCGACCGTTATGAGCAATCTCGGATTGCACGAGTTCTGCAAAAAGAACGGCATCGACCTTGTCTGCACCAATGTCGGAGACCGCAACGTGCTCGAGAAGATGAACGAGTGCGGCTATAAGCTCGGCGGCGAGCAGTCCGGACACATGATTTTTACCGACTATGCAACCACCGGCGACGGCCAGCTCTCCGCACTTCAGTTTTTGCAGATCCTTGCGCTCTCCGGCAAGCCGGCCTCTGTGCTCACGGCGGACTGTCCGCAGTACCCGCAGGTGCTGCTCAATGTTGAAGTCAGCCACGAGCGCGGCGTGAAGGAGGGCATCATGGCCAGCCCTGTGCTCAAAGCTGCCGTCGAGGAGGAGGAAAAGTTCCTGCGCGGTGAGGGCCGCGTACTTGTCCGTGCCTCCGGCACCGAGGCGCTCATCCGCGTGATGGTCGAGGCAAAGACGGAGAACAACGCCCGTCTGGTGGCGGAGCGTCTGGTGAAGCTCATCAAAACGCTTTGATCTGTATGGCCCATGTCTGTGCGAGGGGCACAATTTCCCAACGCTTATGTGTTGTTGCCTGAATTTTATCTTTTTGGCACTTTATTTTTCGTAAATACTTGACAAATCACATTGACCGCGGGTATAATACAGTATGGAAAAAATGGCAGAGGATATCAACATTCCCATGCAGGCTTCTGATGAGGCGCTCTGCGTTCAGGCTGCGAATGGCAGCCGCGAGGCGGAGGAACAGCTTGTCAGGCGTTACGCCGGTCTGGTTCGCTCGTGTGCGCGGCCCCTCTTTCTGGCAGGCGGAGACAGCGAGGATCTGATCCAGGAAGGAATGCTCGGTCTCCTTCGGGCTGTTCGGGAGTATGATGGGAAAAAAGCGGCGGCGTTTCGCACGTTTGCCGAGGTCTGCATCCGAAACCGGCTTTATTCCGCTCTGCGCGCAGCTGCGCGCGATAAACACACACCACTGAATCGGTCTGTTCCCTTGGATCCCCCTTTCTTTGATGGCAATTCCTATTCGTTCGGCGCTCTCCACGCTTCTTCCGCTGACCCGGAGGAGCTGATCATCGACCGTGACCGCGTGTCCGATCTGCTCGAGAGTACCCGCAAGCAGTTGTCCAAGTTCGAGGCGAAAATCTTAGGGTTGTATTTAGACGGCCTTTCCTGCCAAGAGATCGCGCAAATGGTCGGAAAGTCCCCGAAGTCTGTGGACAACGCCGTGCAGCGCGTCAGGCGCAAGGCAGCGCGGCAGCTATCTTCCGGCGATCTCAGCAAAAGCTGAACGCAATATATTTTTTTCTTAATGCAAAGAGAGGGTAAAATCATGTACGAAGACAAGACTTTAGTTTGCAAAGAGTGC
>JAXYYF010000096.1:0-44563 GCA_037419475.1 bacterium | reverse complement strand
TCCGTCCTCGCAGCGCAGCGCGTGCGGGCCATCAAAACGGAAGGAGGGCGAAAAACTTGGAGAATCCGTATGCAATCGAAATGCTCAACATCACCAAGAAATTCCCCGGTATTATCGCCAATGACAACATTACGCTACAGCTGAAAAAGGGCGAGATCCACGCTCTACTCGGCGAAAACGGCGCAGGCAAGTCCACGCTCATGAGCGTTCTCTTCGGCCTTTACCAGCCGGAGGAGGGCGTCATCAAGAAGGATGGCCGCGTCGTTTCCATCAAGGACCCGAACGACGCCACCGCGCTCGGCATCGGCATGGTGCATCAGCACTTCAAGCTCGTTGAGGTCTTTACCGTGCTCGACAACATCGTTCTCGGCGCAGAGACGACGAAGCTTGGCTTCCTGCAAAAGAAGGCGGCCCGCGCAAAGGTCGAGGAGATCTCCAAGCGCTACGGTCTCGCCGTTGACCTTGACGCGAAGGTCGAGGATATCACCGTCGGCATGCAGCAACGCGTGGAGATCCTGAAAATGCTCTACCGCGACAACGAGATCCTGATTTTCGACGAGCCGACCGCCGTCCTGACCCCGCAGGAGATCGAAGAACTGATGGCCACGATGAAGGAGTTTGCCCGCGAGGGAAAATCCATTCTCTTCATCTCCCACAAGCTCAACGAGATCATGGAGGTCTCCGACCGCGTAACGGTCCTGCGCAAGGGCAAGTATATCGGCACGGTCAATACCGCCGAGACCAACAAGCAGGAGCTTTCCAACATGATGGTCGGCCGCCCCGTGCAGCTGGAGGTCAGCAAGGGCCCCGCGCACCCGACGGACGAGGTGCTCAAGCTCTCGCATGTGAGCGTGCACTCCCACCTCCAAAAGCGCAATGCCGTCAACGATGTTTCCTTCTCCGTGCGCGCGGGCGAGATCGTCTGTATCGCCGGTATCGACGGCAACGGCCAAAGCGAACTGGTCTATGGCCTGACCGGCCTTGACCGCATCAGCGACGGCACGGTCACGCTCTGCGGCAAGGACATTTCCCATGCCTCCATCCGCCGCCGCGGCGAGGACATGAGCCATATTCCCGAGGATCGCCACAAGCACGGCCTCGTTCTCGACTTCACGCTTGAGCAGAACATGGTGCTCCAGCGCTTCCGCGAGCCGCAGTTTGAAAATCACGGCTTTATCAACACGAAAGCCGTGCGCGAGTATGCCGAGGGCCTGATCGAAAGGTTCGACGTCCGCAGCGGCCAGGGCCCCATCACCCGGGCACGCTCGATGTCCGGCGGCAACCAGCAGAAGGCAATCATCGCCCGCGAGCTCGACCGCGACAAGTCTCTTGTCATCGCCGTTCAGCCCACCCGCGGTCTGGACGTCGGCGCGATCGAGTACATTCACAGCCAGCTTGTCGCCGAGCGTGACCGCGGCAAGGCGATCCTGCTCATTTCGCTGGAACTCGACGAGGTCATGAGCCTTTCCGACCGCATTCTTGTGATGTATGAGGGCGAGATCGTCGGTGAGCTCGACCCAAAGACCACGACCATCTCCGAGCTTGGACTGTATATGGCCGGCGCCAAGCGCACGGTCGGAAAGGAGGAAGCGGTATGAAAAAGGAACCCCTGTTCCAGCGCGAAGGCTTCCAGTCCGTCGCCGCTTCCGTGCTCTCCATCCTCATCGGCATGTTCGTGGGCAGCGTCATCATCGTGATCGTCGCCTTCACCTCGAAAAACCTCTCTCCAGCCGCCGCGTGGGACGGCATCCGCCTTGTTTTCGCGGGCATCTTCTCCACAGGCCGCGACGCCTCCGGTACGCTGACATGGGGCTTCAATCCCACGAGCATCGGCAACATGCTCTTCCGCGCCACACCGCTCATTATGACGGGTCTGTCCGTCGGCATGGCGTATAAGACCGGCCTGTTCAACATCGGCGCGCCGGGTCAGTACCTCATCGGCACATACGCGTCTCTGGCCATTGCGCTGGGCATTCCGTCCGACCAGATGTCCCCGGCGCTTATCTGGCTGCTCGCCTTTGTGGGCGGTACGCTTGCCGGTGCGCTCTGGGGCGCGATCCCCGGCATGTTCAAGGCTTTCCTCAACATCAACGAGGTTCTCGCCTGCATCATGACAAACTGGATCGCGGCAAACCTCGTCACGTGGCTGTTCGACATCAGCCCCTTTAAGAACGTCACCGAGTCCACCAAGACAGGCTACATCTATAAAACGACCTTCAACAATGTCGCCACGGCGAAGATAGGGCTCGATAAGCTCTTCCCCAACTCGCAGGTCAACGGCGGCATCCTCGTCGCCATCGTCTTTGCCATCGCGGTTTACGTCACAATGTCCAAAACGATCTTCGGCTATGAGCTCAAGGCCTGCGGCGCGAACCGCCACGCCGCGCGTTACGCCGGTATTGCGGATAAACGCAACATTGTCCTTTCCATGGCGATTGCCGGTGCGCTGAGCGCGGCGGGCGCTTCGCTCTACTATCTCGCCGGCAACACGGAGTTCTTCTGGTCCACCTACCAGTCGCTGCCCGGCACGGGCTTTAACGGCATTCCGGTCGCACTGCTGGCCGCCTGCCATCCCATCGGCATCATCTTCACGGCGCTGTTCATGTCCATGCTTGACATCGCCGGTCTCCAGCTGACGAATCTGACGGCGTACAACGAATACATCACCGACGTCATCATCGCCGTCATCGTCTACCTCAGCGCTTTCTCGCTGGTCATCCGAATGTGGCTTGGCAGCTGCGGCAGAAAGAAATCCAAAACCGCAGCACCGGCTCAGGCTGCCGCGCCTGACGCGGCGGAAACGAAAGGAGATGACGAGCCGTGACCTTTTTGATCCAACAGACTCTTATTTACGCAGTTCCCCTGATGGTCGTGGCGCTCGCCGGTGTATTTGCCGAGCGCAGCGGTATCATCAATCTGGCGCTGGAAGGTATTATGATCTTCGGTGCGTTCATCGGCGTATGGTTCGTGCGCATCATGCAGGCGAGCGACGCGGTGCTCGCGCTCAAGCAGGACGGCAACTGGGTCGCACTTCAGGGCGTTGAACTGCTGGCCATGCTCGCTGCGGCGGTTTTCGGCGCGATATTCTCGCTGCTTTTAAGCTTTGCATCCATCAACCTCCGCGCCGACCAGACCATCGGCGGCACGGCGCTGAACCTGACGGCGCCCGCGCTGGTGCTCTTCCTCATCCGCATTATTGCCAACCAGAGCACGCTTCAGATGCTCACCGGCGACTCCGCCAGCTGGTTTATGATCAAGAAGTCCACGCTCGGCATCGATAAGAGCACCGACCTTGGCTTCTTCGGTGAGACCTTTATCAACAAGGTCTATCTGGCTACCTATGTGTGCATTCTGCTCTTCATCGTGCTCTCGATCCTGCTTTACAAAACACGCTTCGGCCTGCGCCTGCGCGCCTGCGGCGAGAACCCGCAGGCAGCGGACTCGCTGGGCATCAACGTCTATAAGATGCGCTATGCGGGCACGACGATCTCCGGCGCGCTGGCCGGCATGGGCGGTTTTGTCTACGCCCTGACCACGGCGAACTGCGCCTCGAACGGTGACGTGGCGGGCTTCGGCTTCCTTGCGCTGGCGGTTATGATCTTCGGCAACTGGAAGCCGCTCAACATTGCGGGTGCATCCCTGCTCTTTGGCCTGTTCAAGTGCATCGCGGCCAGCTATACCAGCATCGACATCAACGGTGACGGCGTGTGCATGCTCGCGCAGATCGGCATCAGCCCGCATCTCTACCGCATGCTGCCCTACATCATCACGCTGCTTGTGCTGGCGTTCACCTCCAAGAGCTCCCGCGCTCCCAAGGCAGAGGGCATTCCCTACGACAAGGGCCAGCGCTGAGACCTCTTCCGCTCCGCCCGCCGGGTCTGCGTTCCGCGCTTCTATGCAAATAAAAAGGATGTCTGAGATGAAATCTCAGACATCCTTTTTTCACATACGGCTGCTTTAAGAAAGGAGCATCCGGTCATTGTCCAGAGCGCGTCCCGTGCCTTCTCGAAATCGGGCGATCAGATCCTCCACACTCATGCCCGCACGCTCCTCACCGGAGACATCCAGCACGATATGTCCATCGGCCATCATCAGCGTCCGCGTCCCGAGCTCGAGTGCCTGCGACATATTGTGCGTTACCATCAGGCAGGTGATGTTCCCCTCTGCCACGATGCGCTTCGTCAGTTCCAGCACCTTTTCTGCCGTGCCGGGGTCCAGCGCGGCGGTGTGCTCGTCGAGCAGCAGAAGCTGCGGCGGCACCATGGTAGCCATCAGCAGCGTCAACGCCTGACGCTGCCCGCCGGAAAGCAGCCCCACCGGCTGGCACATCCGGTCCTCCAGTCCCATGTTCAGAAGGGCCAGCCGGTCGCGGAAGCGCGCCCTGTCCTTCTGGCTCAGATGTGAGAACCAGCCGCCGCTTCCTGCCGCCAGCGCCAGATTTTCCTCAATGGTCATATGGGGGGCCGTTCCCTTCAAAGGATCCTGAAATAAGCGTCCAATATGCTTTGCCCGCTTGTACTCCGGCACAAAGGTGATATCACGGCCATTCACCACGATCGTCCCATCGTCCACATAGAAGCTGCCGCCGATGGCGTTAAGCAGCGTGGACTTCCCCGCGCCGTTGGAGCCGATCACCGTGACGAACTCCCCCTGCTCCAGATGGAGGGAGAGATCCGTGATGGCCTTTTTCTCATTGACCGTACCCGCGTTGAAGGTCTTGGAGATATGTTGAATGTCCAGCATGTCACTTTCCTCCCTTTCCGGCGGCCAGCTTCCGTTTCTGGAAGGCCGCCCACTTCCGGATCGCCGGCGCGGCAATGGCCAGCGCCACGATCACGGCGGTCAGCAGCTTCAGGCACTCCACCGGCACGATCTTGGTGTAGAACACCACGGCATAGATGAAGCGGTAGATCACAGAGCCCACCATCACCGCCAGCACACCCTTGGCTACGGTTCGGCGGCCCAGCACGGTCTCGCCGATGATGAGACAGGCCAGTCCGATGACCACGATGCCGGTGCCGGAGTTGATGTCCACCGTTTTCTGATACTGGCCAACCATGGCTCCCGAGAGGGCCGTCAGGGCATTGGCCACGCACAGTCCCACCGTGATGGTAAAGGCCGGATTCAGGGAGGATGCCCGCACCATGGCCGGATTATCGCCGGTAGCTCGAATAGAGAGACCGAGCCGCGTCCTCAGAAAGGCCAGCAGCAGCGCACCCGCCAGAATCGTGACGGAAGCCGCCAGCAGCAGCTCGTACCACTCGCCGCCGATGCCGGTATCCCGCAGCATGGTGAATACCGTGCTACCGCCCAGAAGGCTGCGGTTGGCCTTCCAGCCCATGGCCATCAAATTCACGGTGTAAAGTCCCGTGTTGGTGACAATGCCCGCCAGAATGGAGGGCACGCCCAGTTTCGTCTGCAAAAAGGCGGTGACGGCTCCCGCGCAGGCGCCGGCCAGCATTGCGGCAAAGACGGCGAGGATGGGGTGTCCAGCAGCCGTCACCGTGACGGACACGGCCGCGCCGAGGACGAAGCAACCGTCGGTCGTCAGGTCGGCGATATCCAGAATACGATAGCTCAGATATAGCGCCATGGCGACCAGCGCGTAGAGGAAGCCCAGCTCAAGGGCGGTCTGCATAATGATGAGCATGGGGTGATTCTCCTTTCAGGCCAATTCCCCCGGCCAGCGGCCGGGGGATCGGTAATGCATTTCAGTGATATGGGGTTTTCTCAGTCCTCCGTCGTCGTGACCTCCATCACGGTACCCATGCTCTCGAAGCAGGAATACTCCGCCTGTTTGCCGATCACGGCTGCGGTGTCGGTGTTGACGGTAATGATGCCGCCGTCCATGAGATAGTAGTCCTCCATGCCGTCCATGCCCTCGGTGATGGCGCTGTAAGCCAGGTCAGCGGTCTTGGTGCCCAGATCGGTGTAGTTCACGCCGCAGGTGGCATAGGCGCCATTGCGGACGAAGGAATCGGCACCGGTGTAGTGGGGAATGCCGTTTTTGGCAAGATCCTCGTAGATGGCCAGCTCCGCGGCCATGATGACGTTATCGGTGGGAGTGAACACAGCGTCCACGCCGGCGGCGATGAGGGCGGAGGCGGCGGCGACCACCTCGTCGTTGGTGTTGGCGGTCTGCTCGACATACGCGATGCCCTTGGCATCCAGATAGGCCTTGGCATCGGCGATAGGCTTGGCAGAGTTGGGCTCAGACAGGGAGTAGAGCAGGCCGACCTTGGTGACATCAGGGTTCTGGGCGAACATCATGTCCATGATGAACTCGGTGTTCAGAGCGTCGCTGGTGCCGGTCACATAGTCGATGCCGGTGAGCTTCGCAGCCTCGGGGTCGGAGATCGCAGCGTAGACAACCGGCGTCTTGGTCTCTTCTGCGGAGAGCGCAGCGATCTGAGCGGCGGTCGTGGCAATGGGGATGATGGCATCCACGCCGTCGGCGATTGCCTGGTCGGAGAGCTGTTTGAGCGTGGTCTGGTCATTCTGGCCGGAGGTCACATCGTATTCGATGGTCACACCATTGTCGGCGGCGATCTTATCCAGCTCGGCGGTAACGGCGTTTGCGATCTCGTCGAGCGAGGCGTGGTCAAGCTGCTTGATGACCGCGACTTTATATGTTTTGGTTTCTTCTGTGCTGTTGTCCGGCTGAGCGTCGGGCTGTGCGTCCTTTGCGCCGCAGGCGGCGAGGGAGAGCGTCATTGCACCGGCAAGGGCGAGGGTCAGGAGCTTCTTCATCATGTTGGTTTTCATTTTGGCTTTCCTCCAAATTTATTTGATTTTGAGCGGCAGATGAAGCTCTGTCTTGCCGGAACAGAGGGAAAAAGAAAAAGACCTTCATCCCACCTACATGGGACAAAAGTCATTGTACTTCTGCGATACCACCCAAATTGACGTTATAAAACGCCCGCTCGCTTACGCATACCATCATACGCGCCCCGATGGATAACGGGTGGGATTCCCGTCGGCCTCTACTTGGTTGCCCGTTCGGACCGCCCTCCGGAGTCCATTCGCCAGCCATCCCCTGCTCCGATCTCACCGTCCGGAACTCTCTGAAAGGTTTTCAACTGGGTACTTCTCTCCATCACAGGTTTGTTGTGATTGCTTTGTTGTGTCGTATTATAACGCGGATTTTTCAGTTGTCAAGTCCCTTTTCCCTTCTTTTTTTGCACGCGTGTCTCATTCTGCGGATTTTCCAGTCTGTTTTTCCCGAGGCGGGCAATTTTTTGTGCATTTGAGCAAATCCACGCCGGAACGCAGCCGGAAATATTTTCGGCCGCTCAAACAGTTCTGCCGGGTAAAAAAATTCGTCCGGGGCGCATACCGCACTCCGAACGGATTCCTTACAACAGGTACAGCAGCGCGTCCACACCGACCGCCGCCAGCACACACACCATCAGCGGCGCCTTCCTCCACGCCAGTATGCCGGCCACCGCCGCGCCGGCAATGCCGATCTCCGGCCGTGCGGCATCGACCGTGAATACGCCCGGAAAGACAAGCGCGGTCATAGCTGTGTAGGGAATGAGCTGCAAAAAGCGCTCAAAACGCGCGCCGAAGTGCATTTTATCCAGCAGAACCGCCGGCAGCAGGCGCGGGATGCAGGTCACGGCCATCATGCCGAAAATGATCCAGAAGCGTTCGTTCATTCCCTGACCTCCCCGCCGTCCGGCGCAACAAAGAAACTGCCGACCGCCGCACACAGCAGAGTCGAGACGATCAGCGACCAGCTCGACGGCAGGAGCAGCGACAAAAGCGAGTTGCACGCCGCCGTAGCCGCGACCAGCAGCACCAGACGCAGCTTCCCGCGCAGACCGGGGATCAGGATGCCGAGGAACATGGCGTAGAGCGACACGGCAAGGCTCGCCTTGAGCAGCGGCGGCAGGAAATCCGGCACAGCCACGCCCAGCACCGTCCCCAGCACCCACGAGGAATAGGTCATCGTGATAAGCCCCAGATAATACCAGCCCGAGCTGTGCGCCTCGTCCGCCGTTGTAAAAAGCGCAAAGGATTCGTCCGTCACAGCCACGGCCGATGCCAGCTTGACCGCCGTGCTGTCCTTTTTCATGCGATTGATGACACAGGTGCTCATAATAAGATGGCGCAGATTGAGAATGAATGTCGCCAGAATGATGGCAACGATCCCCGCGCCCTGAGCATACATACCGGCAGCAATCATCTGGCTCGCACCGGCAAAAACGAAAAGCGACATGGAGATCGTCTCCAGCCCCGAAAAGCCCGCCTGCCGCGCCATGACGGCGTATGCGACGGCGACCGGCACATAGCCGAGCACCACCGGTACACCGGCGCGCAGGCCGGAAAGATAATTCTGCGAATGGCTCATCACACCACTCCTTTCCCCGCTCGAAAATGCTGTGAGTGCGTACTTATCCATATTATGTATTGTACTGCCAAACCATCCGCCGGACAATATCCGTAAACGACAAGATATCCCTTGTAAAAACCTACTATTTTAATAGAAAATATGCAAAGAAAGCAGCCGCCCTGCCGGACGGCTGCCTTCTTCTCTTATTCTCAGTACTGGAAAATGCTGCCACCGACAAACTCGCGCACAATGGAATCGCGCGGGACATAATCGGTTTTCAGCGGTGGAACGGATTTGACGACCTTGATCAGGTCGGTCAGACCGTGCTCGGCGATGAAGTGATCGTCCAGCTGGGTGTAAAACTCCGGGATCTCCTTGAGGTAGCGCGAGAGAATGCACGGCTCATAGTCGTGGAACGTGTCGATATGGATGCTCGCGTTGTGCTTGTTGGGCATGATATAGTTGCGCTCACCCGCGTCCACGCTCTCGGCCCGCGCGACCGTGTCGCGCAGAGAGTGCCCGCGGCCCTGATAGTCGCGGATCATGCGGCGCGCCACACGCAGCTGCTCAGGGCGGACGATGCGGTCCTCCGTCGTGATGATACGGGTGCGGGGCGCGACATACACGCCGGTCGCCATATCGCGCACGCGGTCAAAGATCAGAGGATTGAGCATGTGGATGCCTTCGGCGATGATGATGGCGTTCCGATCACCCTGCATCTTTACCCAGCTGCCGGTGGTCCCGGTCTTGAAGTCGTAAACCGGCAGATCGACCTCCTCCCCATCGGACAGACGGTGGATGCAGTCGATGAGCAGATCGCGGTTTACGCAGTAGGGCGACTCCCAGTCCGTGGCCTCGGGCGGGCGCTGATCGAGCGGCAGGAAAAAGTTATCCATGCTCAAAAGACAGACCTTCACGCCGAGGTTTTCCAGATACACCTTCAGGCGCATGGCCGTCGTCGTCTTGCCGCTGCCGCTCGGCCCCGTCAGACAGACAAGGGGTTTGGCAGTCTTATTCATCAGGATCGTCGCCGCGGCGGCGCTGATCTTGTCATGAAACACCTCTTCACAGCGTAGGACAAAGCGAGTGTCGTCGCGCATGGCTTCGGTGATGTTTTCAATGTCAATGACTCGCATCAGCAAAAACTCCTTTACTTGTTCTCCAGCTTGACCGCAGTCTCCAGCGCGATCTTCATCATGTTGGTGAAGGTCGTCTGGCGCTCGTCGGCGGAAAGTTCCTCGCCGGTAACGATGTTGTCGGAGATGGAGCAGATGGCGAGTGCGCGCTTGCCGGCATGCGCGGCAGTACAGTAAAGTCCCGCCGCCTCCATCTCAACGGCCAGCACGCCCATCTTGCGGAAACGGTCGTTGCGTCCCGCCGCATCGTAGAACGTGTCGGAGGAATAAAGGTTGCCGACCGGCATCTTCACACCCAGCTCCTTCGCGCTTTCCACCGCGGCGGCGAGCAGGTCGTAGCTGCAAATGGGGGCAAAGATCCCGCCGAGCTCATACTGGCTGGCAAAGTCGGAGTTGGTGCACGCGCCCATGCCGGCGACCACACTGCCAAGCTCCATATCCTCACGCATCGCGCCGGCGGAGCCGACACGGATGATGTTCTCCACACCGTAGTGCGCGTAAAGCTCCTCGGCATAGATGGCGATGGACGGAATGCCCATGCCGCTGGCCATCACGCTCACGCGCACGCCCTTGTAGACGCCGGTATAGCCCTGCACGCCGCGGACATTGTTGACCAGCTGCGGGTTCTCCAGAAAATTCTCGGCAATGTACTGCGCGCGCAGAGGATCGCCGGGCATGAGCACGGTTTTGGCAAAATCACCGGGAAAGGCGCTGTTATGGGGGGTCGGCATGTTATTCTCCTTTCTCCATGGCCTTGACGGCCTTGACCACGCGGGAGGTGCCGAGGCGATCCGCGCCGAGCTTGAGGAAGTCCTCGGCGTCCTGAAGGCTCGCGATGCCGCCAGCCGCCTTGATCTTCTTGCCGTTCGTCATGTGCGCGGCCATGAGGGCCACATCCTCGCGCGTCGCGCCGCCTCCGCCGAAGCCGGTGGAGGTCTTGATATAATCCGCGTAGGAATTGGAAACGACCTCACAGAGCTTGATCTTCTCCTCCTCGGTGAGCATGCAGGTCTCGATGATGACTTTCAGGATATGGCCGTGACAGGACACCTTTACCGAGTTAATCTCCTGAAGGACCTTATCGTACTGCCCCTCCTTCACCCAGCCGAGGTTGACGACCATGTCGATCTCCGTCGCGCCGTCGGCCACGGCGGCCTCCGCCTCCATGCACTTGATGCCGGTGGGAACATAGCCGTTCGGGAAGCCGATGACCGTGCACACCGGCAGCTGGCCGAAGCCGTAATGCTGCTGCTCGGCAATGTAATGCGCCGCGTGGGCGACATAGGTCTGCGGGATGCACACGCTCGCGCAGCCATATTTGATGCCGTCGTCGCAGATCTGGCGGATCTCCTCCCATGTGGCGGTGGGAGTCAGCAGCGTATGGTCAACATGGCTGAGAATCTCTTTTACTTCCATTATGATAGCATATCCTTTCCAAAATCAAAATAGTCCATTCCTCAGATGTGCTCAAAATGCTCCACATCCGTCACAAAGATGGTCGCTCCGCCGACGAGCACCTCGGCCGTGGGCGGCGTCGCCGGATTGAACGAGCCTCCGGCAGAGATATAGGGCGACTGCTCCATGCGCTTGGAGCAGTGGGCGCGGATGGTCTCGATGGCCGGCTTGACCTGTTCATCCTCCACGCCGATGAGCAGCGTCACGTTTCCGGAGCGCAGAAAGCCGCCGGAGGTCGCCATGGTGGTAAAGGGGATATGCTCGTCCCGAAGTGCGTCACAGACAAAAAGGGAGTCGCGTTTATTGACGATCGCCGTGATCATTTTCATAGCAGGCTTCTCCTTTCAAAAAACCGTTTGCGGGCACAGTGCCCGATAGGAAAAGTATACCATACCTGTCAAGCCGAACCGTGCGGGGCGGGAAATTTCTGTTGCCTTTCCCTCCCCCATCCGCTATAATCAGGTCTGTAACCGCTCACCGACGCAGTGCGCCGGTTTTCTGCTTTATCCAAACTCCGGAGGATACCGCCATGTACTATGGAGAGATCAAAAACTGCGACATCGCCAACGGAGAGGGCGTCCGCGTGACGCTCTTCGTCTCCGGTTGCACCAATCACTGCAAAAACTGTTTTCAGCCCCAGACATGGGACTTCTGCTACGGCCAGCCTTTCACGACGGAAACGGAGCAGACGCTTTTATCCATGCTCGCGCCCGGCTACATCAACGGTCTGACCCTGCTCGGCGGCGAGCCGTTCGAGCCGGAAAACCAGCGCGCGCTGCTTCCCTTTTTAAAGCGTGTGCGCGCGGCTCTGCCGCAAAAGACCATCTGGTCGTTCACCGGCTTTACGTGGGAGGAGCTGCACACGGACGGCTCGCACCCCCGCTGCGAGGTCACGGACGAGCTGCTCTCGCTGCTCGATGTTCTGGTCGATGGGCGGTACGAGGAGGAACTGCACGACATTTCGCTGCGCTTCCGCGGCTCGCGCAACCAGCGCATCATCGACGTACCGAAAACGCTCGCGTGCGGCACGATCACACTTTGGGAGGATCAATAACATCATGGCTCAGGTTCAAATCAAAAAGCTCGACCCCAACGCGGTCATTCCCACCGGCGGCTCCGCATCCGCCGCCGGCTATGACCTCTACGCCTGCCTGCCCGGCGACGGCGAGATCACCATTCCCGCCCACCACACGCAGATGGTCCCGACCGGCATCGCCGTGGCGCTGCCCGAGGGCACGTTCGGCGGCGTATTCGCCCGCAGCGGGCTGGCCAGCCGCGAGGGACTGCGTCCGGCCAACTGCGTCGGCGTGATCGACAGTGACTACCGCGGCGAATGTCTCGTCGCGCTCCACAACGATGCCAGTCAGCCGCGCACGATCCATACCGGTGAGCGCATCGCGCAGCTTGTCCTGCTGCCGTACCTGCCCATCGAATTTGAAGAGGTCGACGCTCTTTCTGAGACTGCGCGCGGCGCAGGCGGCTTCGGCTCGACCGGAAAGTGAGTGGGAAGATGGGAAAAACCGCACTTGTCACCGGTTCCTCGCGCGGCATCGGCCGCGCCGTCGCCGCAAAGCTTGCCCGTGAGGGCTATGCCGTCGGCATCAATTACTATGAACGCCGCGATAAGGCGGAGGAACTTGCCGCTCTCCTCACCGCCGAGGGCTGCCGTGCCCTCGCCGTGCAGGCCGACGTTTCCAAGCGTGCCGAGGTGGACGCAATGGTCAAGGCCGTCACGGAAGCCTTCGGTTCCATTTCCGTGCTCGTCAACAACGCCGGTGTCGCCGGGCAGTCGCTCTTTCAGAATGTGACGGACGAACTGTGGGAGCGCTACTTCGCCGTCAACCTCAACGGCGCGCGCAACACCATTCAGGCGGTGCTCCCCTCCATGCTCCACGAAAAGCGCGGCGCGATCGTCAATATTTCCTCCATCTGGGGCCAGCACGGCGCCAGCTGTGAGGTGACGTACTCCTGCACCAAGCACGCCATCATCGGCCTGACACGCTCGCTGGCGATGGAGCTTGCCCCCAGCGGCATCCGCGTCAACTGCGTCGCCCCCGGCGTGATCGACACCGACATGGTGCAGGTGCTCGGCGAGGACACGCTGCGCGATCTGGCGGAGCAGACACCGCTCGGCCGTCTCGGAACGCCGGAGGACATTGCCGAGGCCGTGGCCTTCCTCGCCTCTGACAAGGCCTCCTTCATCACCGGTCAGATCCTGACGGTGGACGGCGCGTTCGCCGGCGCGTGAACACTGGCGGAGCAGCTCGGTTAAAGTCATCAAACCGTACAAAACGGACGGTATCTGCCGTCCGTTTTCCATTCACCGCGGAAAAATTCCGTCGCAGGTGGACTTTTGTCTTGCATTTCGCACTCCGCACTGCTATACTTCACTCAACGTAAGATTAAGGAGGCCATCCTGTGAAATATTTAGTTGTCATTGGCGACGGCATGGCGGATAACCCTGTCGAAGCTCTCGGCGGCAAGACACCGCTGGAATATGCCAGCATCCCCACCATCGACTCGCTCGCCGCGCACGGCACAGTCGGCAGCGTTGTGAACTGCCCCAAGCCGCTGCCTGCCGGCAGCGAAACGGCGATCCTCTCCATCTTCGGCTGCGACCCACTCAAGCACTTCTCCGGCCGCTCGCCGATGGAGGCCGCCGCCATCGGGCTCAAGCTCGTCCCCGGCGACGCGGCGTTCCGCTGCAACCTTGTCGCGCTCGATCCCGGCGACCAGCCCTATGAGGAAAAGCACATTCTCTCCCACTCCGCCGGCTCCATCGCCGGACAGGACGCGCTCGACGTCGTCGCAGCGCTCAACGCCGATCCCGAATTTTCCGCCGCGCTCCGCGCCGCGGACATGTACATCGATCCCAGTCCATCGTTTCGCCCGCTGGCAGTCAAGCATCACTGTGACCCGAGCGGCGTAACGCTCGTCCCGCCGCACGATCACCTCGGTGAGGCCATCGGCCCGCTTCTTCCCTCCGGAAAGGACGCTGCGCAGGCCAAGGTCTTCGCCGACCTCATGCGTCTTGCCAACCGCGTGCTTGAGCATCACCCCGTCACGGAAAAGCGCCGCGCGGCGGGAAAGCTCGGCGCGAATGGCATCTGGCTCTGGGCGGCCGGCACAGCCATGCAGCTGCCCAACTTCCGCGCAGAATACGGCTGCGGCGGCGCGGTCGTCAGTGCTGTGCCCCTGTGCCACGGCATCGGCGTGCTGCGCGGGCTGGAAATGATTGAGGTCGAAGGTGCGACCGGCGAGCTTGACACGAACTTTGAGGGCAAGCTGGAAGCAACATGGGCAAATCTCCAAAAATACGACTTCGTCTGTCTGCACCTCGAAGCGCCCGATGAGTGCACGCACAACGGCGATCTCAAGGGCAAGGTGCAGGCCATCGAGTGGCTCGACAGCCGTCTCGTCAAGCCTCTTACCGAGCGTCTGGAAGCGGCGCATATGGATTACCGGCTGCTGCTCCTTTCTGACCACAAGACCCTCACCGCCACGCGCGGACATGACGCCGATCCTGTGCCGTATCTACTCTACGACAGCCGCATCGACAGCGGAAACGGCGGCGTTTATACGGAGAAAGCCGGTGAAGCCGGGCCGTTCGTTCCACAGGGCTGCGAGCTGCTGCACCTGCTCTTTGAACGCTGAGCCTGCCCTTATCCGTCAAAGTCAGCAGCATATCCAATAAAAAGCGATGCCTGCAACAGGCATCGCTTTTTCTCATTTCTTATCTCTTCAAAATGCCCAGAAGCCCGCGCCGGAGCAGCTGGCCACCGGTGGAGACGATCTGCGTCTCGATCTTGGCCTGAAGCCGCTCCGCCTTTTTCTTTGCGGCAGCCGCTTCGCGTTCGCGCTGCTTTTCCAGCTTCTTCTGCTCAGCCTCGGCAGCCTTTTCCGCCTTTTTGCGCGCCTCGTCCTCCAGCTTGAGCGCACGCCTACGCTCTTCATCCTCCAGCTTTTGGCGACGCTTTTCCTCGGCCGCTTCCTCTTTGGCCCGCTGCTTTTCGGCCGCTGCCTCTTCCTTGGCGCGCTGCTTCTCCGCCTCCGCCGCAGCTTTCTCCTGTGCGATGCGCTCCGCCTCCTGCTCACGCGCCAGCGCGGCGGCGTCGGCCTGCTCGGTCAGCACCTCGTATGCGGAGACGTTATCTACATAGTCGTCGTACTTCTCCATGCCGTCGTGGAGTAAGGTCTTTGCACGGGCCATCGGCTCCGGCGCGCCCATCAGGCTCTGCGGGCAGATGATCTTCGTGCGCTGCACAATCCTCGGCACGCCCTTTTCATCAAGGAACGAGGTCAGCGCCTCGCCTACACCCAGCTCCATGATGGCGTCCTCCGCATGGAACGCGGGATTGGCGCGGAAAGCCTGTGCCGCGACGCGGACGGCCTTGAGTTCGGCGGGCGTGTAGGCGCGCAGCGCATGCTGTACGCGGTTGGATAGCTGCGCGAGCACCGTATCGGGAATGTCGCCCGGGCTCTGCGTCACGAAGAACACGCCCACTCCTTTGGAGCGGATGAGCTTGACGGTCTGCTCGATCTTCTGCACGAGAACCGCCGGCGCGCCGCGGAAGAGCGTATGCGCCTCGTCGAAGAAGAACACGAGCTTGGGCTTATCGAGGTCACCCGCTTCGGGCAGGCTCTCAAACAGCTCCGAGAGCATCCAGAGCAGGAAGCTCGCGTAGAGCGTCGGATTCTGCACCAGCTTCACGCAGTCGAGCACATTGACCATGCCGCGCCCCTGCGCGTCGGTGCGCATCCAGTCGCGGATATCCAGCGCAGGCTCGCCGAAGAAGAGCTCGCCGCCCTGCTGCTCAAGCGGCAGCAGCGCACGCAGGATCGCCGCGACGGACTGCGGCGTGATGTTGCCGTAGGACATCATGTACTCCGCGCGGTGCTCATTGACATAGTTGAGCATCGCACGCAGATCCTTGAAGTCGATGAGCAGCAGCCCCTTATCGTCCGCAATGCGGAAAACAATGTGCAGGATTCCCTCCTGTGCGGGCGTCAGGCCGAGGATGCGGGAGAGAAGTTCCGGCCCCATGTCGCTCACCGTTGCGCGGACGGCGTGGCCGCCGGTCTGATAAATGTCCCAGAAGGTCGTGGGGTAGCCCTGATAGGCAAAGCGGCCGCGCAAGCAGAATTTGTCAATGCGCGATTCCATGCCCTCGCTGCTCTCGCCGCCTGCGCAGATACCCGCCACGTCGCCCTTGACGTCGCACAGGAACACCGGCACGCCCGCATCGGAAAAGCCCTCCGTCATCACCTTCATCGTAATGGTCTTACCTGTGCCGCTCGCGCCCGCGATCAGGCCGTGGCGGTTGCACATATTCAAAGCGAGCTCCACGCGCTCTTCGCCCGCGAGGCCCATGTAGATCTTACCGTTTTCGTACATTGTGCCATCCTCCGTTGTTTGATTCGATGGCCATATTATAAAGGAGCGTACCGTGGCGCGCAAGGGGAGATTTCCCGCCGCGGGGCCGTCCGTGCCGTCACTCTGCACCCTCCGGCGCCATCGCCGTGGAATCGCGGATAACAAGGCTCACATCCATTTTAACGTCATGGCCCGGCCGGCCGCAGAGCAGCTCGTTGAGCTGTGCGGCCGCCTGCACGCCGAGGCCGTAGTTATCCTGCTCAATATAGGTCAGCGGCGGCGTCACGACGTTCGACAGCAGCCCTCCGTTCAGGCAGATCACAGAAAGCTGCTCCGGCACGCGGATATGCTGACGGTCAAGCATATGGATCAATCCGGTGGCAAACTGGTCGTTCGGCGTGAGCACAGCGTCAAACTCCGTGTTGCCCGAGAGCAGCGCCTCGGCTCCGCGAAAGCCATCCTCATGGCTGTAGCCGCCGAAGAAGATCAGGGACGGGTCGGGAGAAATGCCCGCTTCATACAGCGCGCGGCAGTATCCGTCATAGCGGTCATAGGCAGTGAACGCGCCGCGCAGCGGCGGAGGGACACGGAGAAAGGATTGGTAGTCCTTGATGTCGCTGGTCCAGAAATTGAGAAAGAGCGCGATGCGCCGCTTTTTCAGCCGGAGCAGATATTTCGTGGCAAGATAGCCGGCCTTCTCGTTGTCGGCATAGATGTGCGGAACGCCGGGCTTCACGCAGCGGCGGGCCGCAATGACCATGGGAATGCTTTGCAGGCCGGGCAGCCCCTCGCGCAGCATTCTCCCGCTCCGGCCGGCATAGATGATGCCGATGATCCCCGTTCCGTTCAGCTCGGACAGGCATTTCATCTCCTGCTCGTGCGCCGCACCGGAGAGCAGCACCGTGACCCTGTGTCCGTTCTGCTGCGCGGCGTCGATCACACCGGTCGCGATCGACGAATAATATGAATTTTCGATCGTCGGCACGATCAGCGCGATCTGCTGCGCCTTTTCAGCCAGCAGCGTCGGGTTGACCGTCGGGCGGTAGCCAAGCTCCTGCGCGGCTGCGCGCACACGCTGTATGATCGAAGGGTCGACCCGCTCGTTGCCGTTGAACACCCGTGATACGGTCGCAACCGAAACGCCCGCGCGGGCAGCGACCGTCTGCATCGTAATTTTCTTCATTTGTGCACCTTCCTTCCCGAAACGCTATACGCAATATACTATACTGCACAAAAAAGGAGTTGACAAGAAAAATTTTCACATTAAACTATACAAATGCGAAAAATATTTCACAAATTTCAGAATGATTTACGTGGGAGGAAACGATTGTGAAAGCATATGCCCATAAAGGAAAGGTCTCCGGAAAGATCGCTGTCCCCGGCTCCAAGAGCGGGACGATCCGCGCAGTGCTCTTCGGCGCTCTGGCGGAGGGTACGACGGTGGTGCACAACCCGCTGCCCTCAAAGGACGGTCTGGCCGCGCTGGCGGTCGCGCGCGCCTTCGGCGCAAAGGTCGACGTCAACGAGGCGGAGAACACATGGACGGTGTACGGCCTGAACGGAAAGCTGAAGACCCCTGAAAATGTGATCGACACCATGAATTCCGGCACGACGACCAGCTTCACCGTCGGTCTTTCCTCGCTCATCACCGATGGCTGCGTTGTCATCACCGGCGACGAGCAGATCCGCCGCCGTCCGTGGCGCCACGAGACGGACGCTCTGCTTGAGCTCGGCGCGACCTGCATCCACACCCGCCCGAACTGCGACTGCCCGCCGTTGGTGATCCACGGCCCGATCCATGGCGGCGTCTGCCACCTGCCGGGCTTCAACAGCCAGCATATTTCCGGCCTGCTCGCCCCCAGCGCTCTGCTGCCCGCCGGTGAGAAGGTCGAGATCGAGGTAGCCGAGCCGCTCGAGGCGCTCTATGTCCAGCTTACGATCGACTGGCTCAAGCGCTTCGGCGTCACGGTGGAGGGCTCTCCGGATTATAAGCACTATACCGTCGAGGGCGGTCAGAAGCTCAAGGCCTGCGAATGCCTCGTCGCCTCCGACTGGTCGAGCGTGGCCTTCCCGCTGGTGGCCGCCGCGTGCACCCCGTCCGAGCTGACGATCACCGACCTCGACTTCGAGGACAGTCAGGGCGACAAGGCCGTTGTCGACATTCTCATCCGTATGGGCGCGGACATCGAGAAGGACATCGCGGGCCACAGAATGACGATTCGCGGCGGCAAGCCGCTCCACGGCATCGACATCGACATGAACCTCATCCCCGACAGCCTGCCCGCACTCTCCGTCGCCGCTGCGTATGCGCAGGGCGATACCCATTTCAGCAGCCTTGCCCACGTGCGCGTGAAGGAGACGGATCGCGTGGCCGTGATGCAGGAGGTTCTGACCGCCTGCGGCGCAGAGGTCGACATCACAGCGGACTCCATGACGGTCCACGGCGGCAAACCGCTCCACGGCGCGGCGGTCGACAGCCATGACGACCATCGCGTTGCAATGGCCATGACGGTCTGCGGCCTGATCGCCGATGGGAAAATGGAGATCAAGGACGCCGAATGCGCGTCGGTCTCCTTCCCCGGCTTCTTCGATGTGATGAATTCCATCGGCGCAGACATTGAGACGGAAGAATAAAAGGGCAGAAAGGCGGGCACAAAATGATTACTGTACATACCAAGCTCATCGCCCTGCTGGGCAATCCGGTGGAGCACTCGGTCTCCCCGAAAATGCAGAATTACGTTTACGAGAAAATCGGCTATGACGCATGCTATTTCCCTGTCGAGTGCGATCAGGAACACCTCGGTGATATCATCAACGCCGTCCGCTACATGAACTTCGCCGGTCTCGGCCTGACCACGCCGAACAAGGAAGCTGCCATGCAGTATATGGATGAGATCGACGAGCTGGCGGCCAAAATGGGCGCGATCAACACGGTCGTAAAAAACGGAACGCATCTCAAGGGCTACAACACAGACGGCGAGGGCGCCGTCAAGTCTCTCAAGGACGAAGGCGTCGATATCGGCAACTCAACATATTTCGTCTGGGGTGCCGGCGGCGCAGGCAAATCTGTGTGCTACACGCTGGTCTACCGCGGCGCAAAGCACATCTACATCTGCGATATTCCGGAAAAGTGCGAGCAGATGGCCGCCGAGCTCAATGAAAAGTTCCCCGGCACAAGCGCTGTTGCCGTCCATCTCGGCGATGACGGGAACGTCCGCGAGGGGATCGAAAAGGCGGATGTTCTGCTCAATCTCAGTGGTCTCGGCATGAGCGGAAAGGAAACCCTTACGCCGGTCGACGCCTCCCTGATCCAGAGCCGCCATATCTGCTTTGACGCGACCTACAAGCCGGAGCGTACCCGCTTCCTGCGCGAGGCCGAGGCAAAGGGCTGCCGCGTCATCAACGGACTTGGCATGGTCGTCAATCAGGGCGCGCTTCAGGTGCAGCTCTGGGCGGGCTGCGAGCCGCCGTATGAGGAAATGCGCAAGGGTGCCCTCGGTCTGTAAGCGTTCCGCACCAGTCACAAAATCATACTGCCCTCCGACAGGCGGGCAAAACAAAACCGGGAGGATCCGCGGCGGATCCTTCCGGTTTTGTTTTTTCGCAGGGCTCTACTTGTGCAGCGTTCTGCTCGCGTTATGCCGCACAAAGTTTGAAAACGAGTGGATCAATGGGTAATTCTGCATTTCCTTGAGCGTAACAAAGTAGATTGAACGCGACATGTTCTCCTCCAGCGGCACAAGCCGGACACTCTCGTCGATCAGGTCGTTGGAAAAGTGGTTGGAGCAGAAGAAGATCGCCATGTTGGAGCGTGCAAAGCTCAGGTTCATATTCGTCTGGTTGGACTCGCACAGGATATGCGGCTTGACCTGATGAATGCTGAAGTGATGCTCAAGCCGTTTGCTCAGAGAGGAATTGGGCAGCGGCATGATAACGGTCTGGTCGTTCAGATCGGAAAAGCGGATGACCTCCCGCTCGGAGAGCGGATTGTCCTTGGACACGACCGCCATATAGCAGTCGCGCATAACCAGCTGCGTGTACAGATCCTTGCGCGGAGCCATTGTCTCCTCCTCCCCGACAACAAACGCGGCATCGATGATGTGCTCCTCCACCTCCTTGAGCAGCTGGAGGCTGCCGTTGATGTGGACCTTGTAGCGGATGCCCTTGTGAAAGTCCTGATAGTGCTTGAGAATGTTGATGATCCCCAGATAGTCAGCGACCCACAAAAGGCCGATGCGGATCGTACCGGTCTTCTGAAAGCTGTAGTCGTTCATCAGAGAGGAAACCTGTTCGTATTCGTTTACGATCCTCGCGGCAGAGACGACAAACTGCCGCCCGGCGTCGGTCAGCGAGACCGAGCGGGAGTGGCGGATGAAAAGGGAGATGCCCAGTTCCTTTTCCAATGAGATGATCTGCTGGGACAGAGACGGCTGCGAAACATATAAATTTTTTGCCGCATTGGAAAAGCTTCCCGTTTTCGCCGCTTCAAGCACGTACAATAATTGTTGAAACTGCATAAAAACACCCCATATTGGTCAAAAAATGTCCGTTGTTTTCGTTTTGTTTTTCAAAAAAAGGCAGTGATATAAATATACCCTATGTTTAATATAAAATCAATATCATTTACATATGGTTCATAACGATGTAAACTAAACTTACCAGCTGGAGAAAGTTAAATTTTTTCAAATTTCTCGGTCAATCACAAAATTATTGAAACCGACTGCCACCAGAAAGGATTGGATAATTATGACAGGCAATACCTTTGGACGGATGTTCCGTGTTACCACTTGCGGCGAGTCCTACTCCGGTTGCTTCCGCAAGGATCCCAACAACCCCAAGCAGCTTTACGGCGGCCTTCTGACGATCGTGGACGGCGTTCCCGCCGGCATCCGCATCACTGCCGAGGATATTCAGGCGGAGCTTGATAAGCGCAAGCCCGGACAGTCCAAGCTGGACTCTCCCCGTCTGGAAAAGGATAAGGTTTACATTTTCTCCGGCGTTATGGAAAATCAGATGTCCACCGGTGCTCCGGTCGGCATCGTGATCCCCAATAACGACATCGAAGACATCCATGTTGGTCAGTACCATGATTACAAGGATATGGCCCGTCCCGGTCATGCCGAGTATACCTTCATGAAGAAGTATGGCCAGTACAATGACTGGGTCGGCGCGGGCCGCGCCTCCGGCCGTGAAACGGTCAGCCGCGTCGCCGGCGGCGCCGTGGCAAAGCTGATCCTCGACAAGTACGGCATCGACGTCATCGCTTACACGGTCGAGTCTCACGGCATCAAGGCCAAGCCCATCGATTACGCCACGGCCAAGGCGAACTATCGCAAGAACAACATCAACTGCCCTGACCTTGAGGTCGCGCCGAAGATGGAAGAGGACATTCTCGCCGTCCGCAAGACCGGCGAGACCTGTGGAGGCGTTGTGGAGCTTCTGGTCGAGGGTCTGCCCGCCGGTCTCGGTGAGCCGGTGTTCGACAAGCTCGAGGCCACGCTGGCTCACGCGCTGATGTCCATCGGCGCTGTCAAGGGCATCGAGGTCGGCGCAGGCTTCCGCGTTGCCGAGATGGTCGGCTCCGAGTGCAACGATGAGATGTACTGGGACAAGGAGACCGGCCGCGTGAAGTTCTACACCAACCATGCCGGCGGCTTCCTCGGCGGCATCTCCAATGGCGATGAGGTCCGCATCCGTCTGGCGGTCAAGCCCACTCCCACCGTGGACGTGGTGCAGAGAACCGTCGATACGGCCAAGCACACCGACGAAAAGCTCTCCCCCATCACCCGCCGCGATGCTTCCCTCCTGCCGCGTATCTATCCCGTGGCCGAGGCAATGGCAAGAATTGCGATCGTCGACGCTCTGATGCAGTTTAAGGGCTATCGTGCTCTGGAAGATATTGACGAAAAGTACGATTTGATGTAATATTATGCAGATAGTGCGCCGCGCCGGCATTTTGCAACGCGCGGAAACGTCTGCCAAGGCGGGCGCGCGTTTCCATGGTAAGCTGTGAAACGGCGCGTCTGGCCGCATGAAAGAAAAAGCAAATTGGGAGAGTATTTTATGCAGAATCAGGTTACGATCGGCGCAAAGCTCCGCAAAATCGAGCGAAAAATCGACGCGCAGTCGCTCGCCCGCTGGAGCTGCGGACTTGCCGGGGCCTATGGCGATACCTTATATGATAAGGCATATCAGACGACCTTCTACGGCACGGATCTGCACGAAAAGCCGATGCTCATCGGCGGAGCCGGCCGGCTCCTCGGCATGAAGGTGCGCGTGTCCAGAAGCGCTGTCATCGGTGAGATCGACGCCAGAGGTCAGGTCGTGGCACATTACGAGGAAAAAGCGGACGGTGCTTATGACAGCATTCCGTTTGCAAAGATGTTCCGGATGTGCAGTCGGCTGCGCGGCGAATTAAAGAGCTGGATCGGCGAGGAATTTTATCAGGTGCCCTTCGTCGGCGGAATCAAGAGCATTTATCTCAGCGATGAAGAGCAGGAGATCGCAAACTACTATCTGCCGGAGGCCGAGATCTTTGGTGACGGCACTCTCTTCCAGCTCTTCACGGCAGAGCATCTTGACGAGCCGGCACTTCCGGAAGAAGCGAAGAAGGAAGCTTATGCGCTTGCACGGCTGAAGGAAAAGACCGATTACCCCGACCGCCCGCTTTACCGCGAGCGCATGGAGAAGGTGCTCGATATTCTCCGCCGCGACGAGGCGCAGAAGGTGGTCGTAGCCCGCAAGTGCAAGATCGTGCCGCAGGAGGGCTTTGACCTCTTCCAGTTCACGGCCTATGAGCTCGACAAATACTATCAGGAGTATTTCTACCTCTTCCGTCAGGGAGACGAGGCATACTGGACCGGCATTTCCCCTGAGATCATCATGAAGCAGGACGGCCGGAAGGCCGTCACCAAGCCGTTGGCCGGCACGCGGAAAAAGAGTGACGACCCTGCCGAGAACGAAAAGATCCGCAAGGATCTCACCTCGACCTCCAAGGATATCATCGAGCATGAGCATGCGCTCTACTTTATGGAGAATCAGCTCAAGTCCGCCGGGATCGGCGAAGTCCGCATCGACAAGAACAAGACCGTGCTGGAAACGCCCTACACGTTCCACATCAAGAGCGAGCTTTCCATGGATCTCAACGAGGGTGTGAGCTGCTTCGACGTGATTGGCGCGCTCTACCCGCCGGCCACGGTCTGGGGCATCCCGGTAGACCGCACGGAAACGATCCTCAAGGAGACCGAGCCGTTCGCGCGCGAGTATTTTACCGGCGTGTACGGACACTGGAACTTCAAGGACGAGGCGGACGCCGCGCTTATCATCCGCTCCGCCAAGGTCGAGCAGGACGCCGTTTGCGTCTATGCCGGCGGCGGCATCGTGAAGTATTCGGACATCGATTCGGAATTTGACGAAACAGTCAACAAAATGCGCCCGCTGGTCAGCTACTTCGCGGAATAAACGGCTAAAACAGTCCTCGCCGCGGGACTAAAAAACACGGCGCACGAATCTTAAGGAGGATTTGACATGAAAAAGGCACTCGCACTATTGCTCTCTATGGTGATGGCCTGCTCCCTGCTTGTCGGCTGCGGCAGCAAGCCGTCCGATAACTCCGGCGACAACAGCGGCAATGCCTCTGGCAGCGCGGTCGACACCGCGGTCATCGTCACCGCCGGCGACCCCGGTCGTCTGCGCTCCGACACGATCAACACTCTTAACGCGATTCACTACAACCGTCTGGTCTACGATTATCTCTTCACCCGCAACCGTCAGGGTGAGTTCGATCCCTGCCTGTGCGAGTCGTATGAGCTCGATGACGACAACATGGGTGCAACGCTTCACCTGCGTCAGGGTGTGAAGTTCCATGACGGCAACACCATGACGGCAGAGGATGTTTTGGCCTCTCTGGAGATCGGCAAGGCGGACACCTCCTCCGGCAGCCAGCTGGACTACATCGATTTCGATAACAGCAAGGCCGTGGACAATAACACCGTTTACCTCAAGTTTAACCGCATCAACGGTGTGTGGCTCGGCTCCCTGCTGGCCATCGGCATCGTGGAGAAGTCCGCTTATGAGGCGGCCAGCTCTCCCGACGAGTTCTATCTCAACCCCATGACCACCTCCGCCTATGTTCTCCAGAACTGGACCTCCGGCGACAGCCTCACCTTCAAGGCCTTCCCCGACCACTGGAACGGCGCTCCCAAGATCGAGAACATCATCGTCCGTATCATCAGCGAGACCTCCGTTGCCCTGATGGAGCTTCAGACCGGCGGCGTGGATCTGCTCTTCAACATCTCTCAGGAGAACTATGAGTCCGCTATCGCCATGGACGGCGTGGAGGGCTACACGGATCAGCCGCCTCTGGTCAATGTTTTCCTTGGCTGCAACCTGAAGAATGAAGCGCTCAACAAGCTTGCCGTGCGTCAGGCCATCGCCTGCGCGATCGACTGGGATGCCATCTGCGTCGGCGCCTTCGGCGGCGCGGCAGAGCCTTGCGCAAGCCCCCTCGGCAAGAACGCTCTCGGCTATGACTCCAAGTGGGAGACCGAGAACCCCTACAAGTACGATCCCGAGCAGGCCAAGGCCTACCTCGCTGAGGCCGGCTACTCCGATGGTCTGACCCTGCGTGTTCTCGTCGACGATACCCCGGCCCGCCAGCTCATGGCCGAGCAGCTCTACAACATGCTCGCCAAGGTCGGCATCACGCTGGATATCCAGAAGTACGATCAGGCGACCACCAACGATATCGTCGCCAATTCGGACGACTACGATCTCTACATCCGCGGCGCGTACAACAACAGCGGCGACATCGTCACCTTCCTTGCCACCAGCATGGGCTTCACCGCCGTCAACGCCGCGTCCGACGCGGAGTATGGTCAGGAATACCTTGATCTGCTTGCCGCCATCCAGACTGAGCTGGATACCGAGAAGCGCGTTGAGCTCTACAAGCAGCTTCAGGACGAGTTCATGAACAACATGATGTACTGGATGCCTGGTGTGCAGATGACGATTTATGCCGTCAAGGATCAGAACCTGGAAGGCATCGAGATGCCCGGCGAATACTGGGTCTGGAACAATGCCTACTTCAAGTAAGCTCTTATAAAACGAATTTGAGTTCCCGCCCCGACGGGGCGGGAACTCAATTCATATGGCCCCTGCTCCTGCAGATACAAAAAGGAGGACAAATGCTTCGTTATTTTGTTAAGAGAATCCTGATGCTGATTCCCGTCCTGTTCTGCGTCGCTTTCCTCATCTTCACCATGATGTATTTCACACCGGGCGATCCCGCGAAGATGACGCTGGGCGACACGGCGTCGGAAGAACAGCTGATCGAATGGCGCGCCTCGCGCGGACTGGATAAGCCGTTCTTCGAGCAGTTTTTTGACTACATCTGGGGAATCGTTTCCCGCGGCGATCTCGGCACCTCGTACAGATCCGGCATGAACGTGACCCAATCCCTGCTTCAGCGTTTCCCGACCACATTTATTCTCGCCGTTGTCACCTGCGTGATCGCCATGGTGCTCGGCATCCTATTGGGGATCATCGCGGCGAACCGGCAAAACACATGGATCGACAGTATTCTGCGCGTGTTCGGTATGCTCGGCGTGTCCATGCCGATCTTCTGGCTGGGCCTTCTGATGATCCTCTGGTTCGCCGTACAGCGCCACTGGTTCCCGGTCTCCGGCTGGTACGGCCCCAAGTATATCGTTCTGCCCGCGGTCACGATGGGTCTCACCTTTATGGCAAGCCTCATGCGCACCACGCGCGCGAGCATGCTTGACTGCATCCGTCAGGACTATGTGACGACCGCGCGCGCAAAGGGCCAGAAAGAATCGGTCATCACCATGCATCATGTGTTCCGCAACGCGCTCATCCCGATCATCACGGCCTCCGGCAGCGTCCTCGGCATTGCGCTGTGCGGCGCGGTCATCACGGAGCAGGTGTTCTCGATTCCCGGTCTCGGCAGCCTGATGGTAACCGCGATCAACTCGCGCGACTACCCGATCGTCCGCGGAAGCGTCCTGCTTCTGGCCGTCAGCTTCAGCGTGGTCAATCTTTTGATCGACCTGCTCTATGCCGTTTTTGATCCGCGCATCCGCGCACAGTTCTCCGGTAAAACCAAGAACAAGAAGCTCAAGGTTAAACCGGCTGCCCGAGAGGAGGCTTCCAATGGCTGACCACAGCAACATAAAGCGCAGAAGCATGATGAGCGAGGTCATGACCCGCTTCATGCGCAAGCCGACAGCCGTTCTCGGCACAGGCATTCTCTTCGTCATCATCGTTTTATGCCTTCTCGCGCCCGTGATCGCGCCTTACGACTACGACGCGCAGGACATCACCCGCCAGTTCACCGAGCCCTGCCGCGAGTTCATCTGCGGCACGGACAACCTCGGCCGCGATCTTTTCAGCCGTCTGCTCTACGGCGGGCGCGTCTCGCTCATGGTCGGCTTCTTCTCCGCCTTTACCGCTGCGTTTTTCGGCGTCATTCTCGGCGCGATCGCCGCGTTCTATGGGAAAAAGGTGGATAATATCATCATGCGCTTCCTCGATATCTTCATGGCGCTGCCGCAGACGCTGCTGGCGATCGTCATTGCCGCCATGATCGGAACAGGCATCAAGGGCGCGGTCATCGCCGTCACCGTCGCAACCATCCCGCGCTATGCGCAGGCCGTCCGCGGCCCGATCCTTGCGATCCGGAATCAGGAGTTTGTTGAAGCCGCAGTCGCGCTCGACGCGAAGGATTCCCGCATCATCCTCAAGCATATCCTCCCCAATGTGCTCAGCCCCATCATCGTTCAGGTAACGATGGGTGTCGGCAGCGCCATCACGATGGCGGCCTCTCTGAGCTTTCTGGGCCTCGGCATCCAGCCGCCGCATCCCGAATGGGGCGCCCTGCTTTCCGCCTCGCGCAACTACATTCTGGATCATTCCTATTTGGTGACATTTCCCGGCGTTGCGATCGCACTGGTCGTCCTCTCCCTGAACCTGATGGGCGACGGTCTGCGTGATGCGATGGATCCGCGCTGGAAAGACTGAGAGAGGTGAATTTGATGAGCGAGAAGATACTGGAGCTCCAGAACGTCGATATCCGCTATGTGACGAAGGATCTGGGCACCTGCTACGCAGTAAACGACGTCAGCCTTTCTCTGGAAAAGGGACACACGCTCGGTCTGGTCGGTGAGACCGGCGCGGGCAAAACCACGATTGCAAAGGGCATCCTCCGCATCCTTCCCCAGCCGCAGGGGCATGTGACCGGCGGCAAGGTGATCTTCGAGGGCGAGGATCTCTACCAGAAGAGCAACAGCGCCATGCGCGAGATCCGCGGCCACAAGATCTCCATGATCTTTCAGGACCCGATGTCCGCGCTGAACCCCATCGACACGGTCGGCGATCAGATCGCGGAGGTCATTCGCCTGCACAAACACATCAGCCGCAAGGAGGCCTTTGCGCAGGCCATCGATATGCTGGAGCTGGTCAACATCCCCGGCGAGCGTGCAACGGAGTATCCCCATCAGTTTTCCGGCGGTATGAAGCAGCGCGTTATCATTGCCATGGCTTTGGCCTGCGCGCCGGAGCTTCTGATCGCGGATGAGCCGACGACCGCGCTGGACGTGACCATTCAGGCACAGGTTCTTGACATGATGAACGACCTGAAGGAAAAAATGGGCACGTCGATGATCCTCATTACGCACGATCTGGGCGTTGTCGCCGAGATGTGCGACGAGGTGGCCGTGATCTACGCCGGTGAGATCGTTGAGATCGGGACGGCGCGGGATATTTTCAAGAACATGAGCCATCCCTACACGATCGGCCTGTTCGAGTCGCTGCCCGACCTGAAGTCGAGCAGCAAGCGGCTCAAGCTGATTCCCGGTCTGATGCCGGATCCGACCGATCTGCCGAAGGGCTGCAAATTTGCGCCGCGCTGTGCGCATTGTACCGAGGCCTGCACCAAGGGTCCTGTCGCCCTGACTGAACAGTCGGCCGGCCACTTCTGCCGCTGCCTGTTCCCGCAGAAGAGAGAGGTGAACGCATGAGCACGATACTGGAAGTAAAAGACCTTCAAAAGTATTTCAAGGTCAATGCAGGCACGCTTCACGCGGTGGACGGCGTGAGCTTCTCCATCGAAGAGGGCGAAACGCTCGGCGTGGTCGGTGAGTCCGGCTGCGGAAAGTCAACGCTTGGCCGCGTGGTGCTCCATCTGCTCGACAACACGGGCGGACAGATCATCTATAAGGGCGAGGACGTGACCCATGTCACGCGCGAAAAGCTCTCCGCCCTGCGCAGGGACATGCAGATCATCTTTCAGGATCCGTTTTCCTCCCTCAACCCCCGCATGACCGTGCACCAGATCATTGCCGAGCCGATGCAGATCGCCGGCGACATTGACAAATCGGAGATCGACCGCCGCGTGACGGAGATGATGGATACCGTCGGTCTGGCTTCCCGCTTTGCAAACAGCTACCCGCATGAGCTTGACGGCGGCCGCCGCCAGAGGATCGGCATTGCCCGCGCGCTGGTGCTCAACCCGAAGTTCGTGGTCTGCGACGAGCCCGTGTCCGCGCTGGACGTCTCCATTCAGGCACAGGTTCTGAACCTGATGCTGGACATTCAGGAGAAGATGGGTCTCACCTACATCTTCATCACGCACGATCTGTCCGTTGTGAAGTATATCAGCAACAACATTATGGTCATGTACCTCGGCCAGATGGTGGAAAAGGCTCCCTCGGACGAGCTGTTCAAACACCGCTACCACCCCTACACGCGCGCTCTCATCAGCGCCGTTCCGGTACCCGACATCGACCATAAACGCGAGCGCATCCAGCTCAAGGGTGAGCTGACCTCCCCCATCGATCCCAAGCCCGGATGCCGCTTTGCCGCACGCTGCGTCTACGCGCAGCCGGACTGCTTCGAGAAGGATCCTGTCATGGAAGAGATCACGGAAGGGCATTTTGTCTGCTGCCATCACGTCCGTGAGATCAACAACCTCTGAGCGCAGAGACATCACCATGGACCTGCGGCGGAGTGTCAGTCCGGCAGCCGGTTCCGCACTCCGCCGCAGAGAAAGGAAAAACACTGAACATGATTCCCTCTATATCCGATTTAAAGAAATATGCGGATACGTACAGCCTTGTTCCGGTCTGGAAGAAAGTCGGCACGGACATCCAGTCTCCGGTCGAGTTTCTCCGCCGCCTCAAGCAGCACAGCCGCAAGCTGTTCGTGCTCGAGCACACGGAAAACAACAACGGACAGGTTGTGTGGGACCGCTATGCCTACATCGGCTATGCGCCGTCTCTTGAGATCTCCTGCATCGGCAAGACCGTGACGCTTGAAGCGGGCCAGTCCAAAATTTCATTCCACAGCGACGCACCGATCGAATATCTGCGCAGCATCATTGCGCAGAACAAGGCGCCGCGCCTTCCGGGCCTTCCCCCATTTTTTGGCGGCTTCGCGGGCTATTTCTCCTATGAGTACATCGCGCTGGCGCAGCCGACCTGCCGCTTCAGCACCGAAAACAAGGAGCATTACCGCGACTTTGACCTGATGCTCTTTGACAAGCTCTTCGTCCTTGACCGGCAGGAGGGCGTGCTTTATCTCATCTGCAATATTGCGACCGACCATCTGGAGGAAAACTATGCTGCGGCACAGTATGCCCTCGACGAGATGGAGCGCGCCGCTATGACGCCGGCTCCCTTCGGCACGGATGCGCCGCTGCGCCTGCTCGGCGAGATGGAACCGATCTATCCCAAGGACGCCTATATGGAAAAGGTTGCCAAGGCGAAGGATTACATCCAAAAGGGTGTCGTCGCGCAGATCGTTCTGACCAACGGCCGCCGCATGAAGGCGGACGGCAGCCTGCTGGGCACCCACGAGCTGATCCGCAAGATGGATCCGACGCGCTATATGTGCTATTTCTCCACGGACGATGTGGAGGCCACCATGACCTCGCCTGAGCCGATCATCAACCTGAAAAACGGCGTCGTTATGACGGAGCGTCTGGCTGGCAGCTATGCACGCGGCAAAACTCCGGAGGAGGACGCCGCGCAGGCGGCGGCGCTTCAGTCCGACGCCAAGGCGATCGACGAACACAACATGCTCGTTGACGACTCGCGCAACGAGTTCGGCTTTGTCAGTAAGATCGGCACTGTCAAGGTGAGCAATTACCTCAACGTGGTCCGCTGCTCGCGCGTGATGCACCTCGGCTCCACCATCACCGGTGAGCTCAAGCCCGAGATGAATGTGCTTGACGTCATCAATACGATCATGCCGTCCGGCGCAGTCTCCGGTGCGCCGAAGATCCGTTCCTGTGAGGTCATCAACGAGATCGAGCAGGAGCGTCGAGGCGTTTACGGCTCTGCGGTCGGCTTTATCGGCTTTGACGGCGATGCGGATTTCTTTGCTTTCATCCACTCCGCCTTCCTCAAGGATGGCGAGCTGGTCGTCCGCGCCGGCGGCGGCATCGTCATCGACAGCGTGCCGGAGGACGAATACGCGGAGTGCCTGTTCAAGGCCGAGGCCATGCTGGCAACCATCAAACTGGCGGCAAAGGAGGAAAAAGATGATCCTTGTCATTGACAATTACGACGGATGCTCCAACAACATCTATCAGCTCGTCGGAGCGTTGGAGCCCGATATCCGCATCATGAAAAACGATCAGGTCGACGTCGCGGATATTGAGAAAATGGCTCCGTCCCACATTATTGTGTCCGGCGGCAGCGCGGCTCCCGAAAAGGCCGGAAACGACCTTAAGATCATCAAGGCCTTTGCCGGGCGCATCCCCATTCTGGGTGTCTGTCTCGGCTACCGGATCATTTGCAGCGCCTTTGGCGGCGAGAGCGTCCAGATGGACGAGATCGAGCAGGGAAAGCGCGTCCTCATCACCGTGAGGGAGAAGAAGTCCATTCTCCGCGGTCTGCCGGATCAGTTTTATGCCGGCTACTATCATTCCGAGACCGTTCCGGAGGAGAATATTCCCAAGGAGTTTGAGGTGCTCGCCTACGACGGCAAGACGCCGGCGGCGATCGTACACAAGACACTTCCCATTTTCGGCGTGGAGTTCCATCCGGAATCCTTCCTCTCCGAGTGCGGACTGGACATCATGCGCAACTTTCTGGCGCAGTGATTCGATGAAAAAATGCAAAAAAGGAGTGGCAGCTTTTAAGCTGCCACTCTTTTTTATGCTTTGTTCTTCTTATTCCACACCGTGCGCCGCGAAATACTTTTTTGCCGTCTCCAGACAGCGTGCCGCGTGTCCGGCTGCGCCGCGCGTCTCGATCTCCTTGAGATTGGGCAGCTCAATGGACAGCGGAAGCCCCGGCAGCGCCTTGACCATGCCTGCAATGTCCATCACGCCCTCGCCCGGATAGAAGCGGGCTTCACGCGCGGTGTAGAGCATCAGCTCGTCCTTGATGTTGTCCAGAACCGGATCGCCGTCAGGGCCGGCAGGGCCGTCGCACAGATGCATGAAGCGAAAGTACTTCCTATCTGCGCGGGCCAGCTCGCTCGCGGTCACACCGGCGCGGCCGGCATGGAGCGTATCGACCATAACAAAAACATTGTCACGTCCAAGGTCGTCGATCAGCGTAATATCCTCCTGCAAATTGCGCACGCCCGCCCATGGCAGAAACTCAATGTTATAGCACAGTCCAAATTCCCTTGCCATGTCGGCAATGCGGCCGGCGGTATCGGTATACCACGCGCGGTCACGCGTCCAGATGCTGCCAAGCACATCGGTGGCCCCCAGCTTCGCAGCCGTCTCGAACGCGGAGCGATACTCCTCAATGTCAAGGTCCTTGCGCACACGGGCCAGCTCAATGTCCATCAGAGGCATGTCGTATTCCTTCAGCGCCTTTTTGATCGCCTCAAAGAGCTCAGGATCCTTGTCAGGCAGAAATTCCGGCTCTCCGGGCAGATGCATGGGGATCGTCCGCAGACTCACCGAATCATAGCCCGCTTCCTTTGCGATTTTGATCTGCGTGACCGGATCTGTGCCGGGGATCGTCAGATATGCGAGTGAAAATTTTCTATCCATACCGTTTCCTCTTTTCTTGCTGCATTTTAATGTGGGAAAACAGGCCATATTGCACAGTCCGGTGCGCCCTGTCCCATATTTTCATGTCGATCATAGCTTGTATACGAAATAAATACCAATAGAATATTCTGATGATCTGATAGATTTATCCAATTCTCACGGATGGAAAAGGTCTTGCAATCGGGCAAAAAACAGGAGATAATACGAGCAATCAAAGTTGACCTTGGAGGTGCCGAATGAATTTACAGCAGCTTTATTATTTCAAGGCCATTGCCGAGCTGGAGCATTACACCCGCGCATCGGAGCAGCTTTCCGTCAGCCAGTCAAGCCTGAGCCACGCGATCGCGGGGCTGGAGGACGAGCTGAACGTCAAGCTCTTTGCGCGCAAGGGGCGCAACGTCGTGCTGACCAAGTATGGCAGGCTGCTGCTCCCCTACGTTTCCAAATCACTGGAAACGCTTGAAACCGGCATGGTCAAGCTCAGTGATTTTATCAGCCCGGAGACCGGCACGGTCTCCATCGCCTGCTTTCCATCGCTGGCCCAGTTCGTTCCGGAGATCATCGTGCGCTACATTTCAGAGACAAACCGGGTGAACGTCCGGCTGCAATCCAATCAGGAGGCGACCTATTCCGCGCTGCGGGATCAGCTTCTTGCAGGAAATGTCGACATGGTGTTCGCCACGGAGATCGACGACCCGCGCATCGGCTCGGCTTTCATCGGCGAGCACGAGCTGGTTCTGCTCGTCCCGCCGTCGCACCCGCTGGCGCAGCGGGAGAGCGTCGATCTGCGCGAGCTGGACGGCGAGGACTTCATCGCCTTCGACCACAGCGCCCAGATCCGCGCGCAGCTGGACAACATTTTTGACTGCTTGCAAATCCACCCGAACATCCGCATGGAAAGCGGGCAGGACGTGATCATTTACGGCCTTGTTGCAGCCAGCCACGGTGTCGCCATTGTCCCCTACCCGCTTGGCGGCGCACCCTATCATGTTAAGATCGTGCGCATTGCAGGCGGACTTCTCCCTGCACGCAGGCTGTACCTTTCGTGGAACAAGGAGGAATACATGCCGCCCGCAGCAGAATATTTCCGCGATTTCATCGTCAATCACGGACCGGTGTTCGACGAATTTCTCCACCGCAACCGCAAGCGGATCTGCCAATAAAAACGCAGGAAACCTATGCATAAAATCGAACGATTTGTGCGGACTCTGAATTGGACAAATCGGGTCAAATTTAGTATGCTTTTATTGTAAAATCAACAAAACAAATCGAATCATGGGAGCATCTTTGTGGTGGAAATATTTTTTCATCCGCCGGCCGCCCGTTGAGCCGCGATCGGCGGCGAGCAGATATTGATGTTCCCGAAGGAGGAAATATGGGCAAAAAGCTTGTTTCTGATCTAATGGTAAACTATCTCGAGCGCCGCGATGTAAAGTATGTGTTCGGCCTGTGCGGCCACACGGTCATCGGCATGCTCGACGCACTGTCGAGAAGCGAGAAGGTGAAGTACATCTCCAACCGTCACGAATCCGTCGCTTCGACGGCGGCCGACGGCTACGCCCGCCTGACGCACAAAGCGTCGGTGGTCCTGTGCCACCTTGGCCCCGGCCTGACCAATGTCCTCACCGGCGTCGCCAACGCGGCGTTCGACTCCATTCCCATGGTTGTGATTGCCGGCGACGTGCCGAGCTACTATTTCGGCAAGCACCCGCATCAGGAGGTCAACATGCACGGCGATGCGACGCAGTACCGCATCCTTGAGCCGGTCGTCAAGCGCGCCTGGCGCGTGGACGACCCCGAATCCCTGCCCGACATCATGGATAAGGCGTTCCGCCTTGCCGAGTCCGGCCGTCCCGGCCCTGTGTTGATCGACATGCCCATGGATATGTTCTCCCGCGAGATCGAAGAGGATCTCTGGGCGCGCACTTATCACGACAGCCATGTGACGGCAAAGCCCGCGCTCGCACCGGACGCGGCACGAGCCATCACCGAAAAGCTTATCAACGCCAAGAACCCCGTTCTGCACGCGGGCGGCGGCATCCTTCTCGCGCAGGCCTCCGAGGAGCTGGCCGCACTGGCCGAGTTCCTTGATATCCCTGTCTCCCGCACACTGATGGGTCAGGGCTGCCTGAGCGACGAGCATCCGCTGATGATCGGCCAGACCGGCTTCTGGGGTCTTGAGCACACGCATCACTTCACGCTCAATGCGGATGTGATCCTCGGTCTCGGCACGCGTTTCGCCGAGGCGGACAGCTCCAGCTGGTATCAGGGCGTGACTTTCGATCCGACCAAGACCACCTTCCTTCAGATCGACATTGATCCCACCGAGATCGGCCGCAACTATCCTGTGGAGATCGGCGCCGTCGCCGACCTGAAGATCGCGCTGGCGCAGCTTCTGGAAGAGGCCAGACGCATCTGCCCCGAGGGCATCAAGCGCCCCGGTCTGCGCGAGGAGATCGCCAAGGCCAAGGCGGATTTCAAAGCCTCCAACGTCGATATTTCCAACGACAGCCGCTTCCCCATGACGCCGCAGCGCATTCTCAAGGACGTCAAGGAGACCATCCCTGAGGACGCGGTCATCTTCACCGATGTGGGCTGGAACAAAAACGGTGTGGCACAGCAGTTCGACGTCACCATCCCCGGCACCATTCATCACTCCTCCGGCCTTGCCACGATGGGCTTCGGCGCGTCTGCGGTGCTCGGCGGCAAGCTGGCTGCTCCGGACAAGATGTGCCTGACGCTCACCGGCGACGGCGGCTTCGGCGTAAACCCGACCTGCCTTGCCACCGCGGTCGAGCAGGGCATCGCCTGCACGTGGGTCGTGATGAACAACTCCGCGTTTGGCACGATCGCCGGCCTTGAGAATGCGAACTATCAGACGAAGTTCGGCACCGTGTTCCACACGCCCGACGGCGCATCCTACAGTCCCTGCTGGGCGGACGTCGCCAAGGCCTACGGCGTGGAGTCCATCCGCGTCGGCAGCGCCGAGGAGTTCAAGCCCGCCATGGAGCAGGCCGTTGCCGCGAATAAGGCCGGCCGTCCGTTCCTGGTCGAAGCGCCGATGGAGAACATCACCGTCCCGACACCCGGCTGTTGGAACATCAATGATATTTACTCCCCCAACGATCTTGTCCGCGACGGAAAGCTCGTGCAGAAGGAGAACGGCGTTTACATCACGCCCAATCACGCAAAGTCCCACAAGACGAAATAAGCCAGCCGCACAGGTCGATACGCTTTCATCAGAACAGAGAGGAATACGATTATGGAAAAGAAAACGGTCATGCTCGGAAATGTGGAGGTCGGCGCGGGCTGCCCCAAGGTCATCGTTCCCATCGTCGGTCAGACAAAGAGCGAAATTCTCGCCAAGGCCGCGGAGCTTGCCGGCCTGGATTTCGACGTGGTAGAGTGGCGCGTCGATTTTTATGAAGATGTTTTTTCGACGGATGCAGTTCTTGCTACGCTCCGCGAAATGCGCAAAGCGCTTGGCACAAAGCCGATCCTCTTCACCTTCCGCACCAAAAAGGAGGGTGGAGAGAAGGAGATCGATATGGCCGGTTACACCGCGCTCAACACGGCTGTGATCTCCTCCGGCGACGCGGATGCCTGCGACGTCGAGATCTTTTCCGGCGACGATGTAGTCCGTGCGATCATCGCCGCCGCGCACGCCGCCGGCAAGGTCGTCGTCGCCTCAAACCACGACTTCTTCCAAACGCCTTCTCAGGCCGATCTGGTTTACCGTCTGCGCAAGATGCAGGACATGGGCGCCGACATTCCCAAGATCGCCGTCATGCCGCAGAACAAGCAGGACGTGCTGACGCTGCTGAGTGCAACGGAGGAAATGTTCCGCTGCTACGCAGACCGGCCGATCATCACGATGTCCATGGCCGCCACCGGCGTGATCAGCCGCCTGTGCGGCGAGGTCTTCGGCTCCGCCATGACCTTCGGCGCAGTTGGTAAGGTCTCCGCTCCCGGGCAGATCCCGGTCGATCAGCTCAATGAGGCGCTTATGATCCTGCACAGTGCCCTCTGATACAGCTTTTATTGACGCAAAAAACACAGCCGCCGATTGGATCGGCGGCTGTGCTTTTTCTCTGCCGCGGCATCCGGTGACAGGTCACGCGCATATGCTCAGCTTTCTCACTTCAGCAGCATCAGCACGACGCCATACACCACACTGGCGAGCGTGCCGAATACGATGACCGGTCCGGCAATGACGAACATCTTCGATGCCATGCCGGTGACAATGCCCTCCGCCTTAAAATCGATGGCGGGAGAGACGACCGAGTTGGCAAAACCCGTGATGGGGACAAGCGTTCCCGCGCCGGCAAAGCGGGCAAGCGAATTGTAGACATTCATGCCCGTGGCCAGCGCCGCAAGGAACACCAGCGTGATCGAGGTCGCCGTACCCGCGTCGGTTTTATCGAGGCCGAGCGACCGGAAGCCGTCCATGATGAGCTGACCGAGCACGCAGATCGCGCCGCCGGTCACAAACGCAAGCGCCGTATTTTTGACGATGGGAGACCTCGGCGCTTTTCCTTTGATATACTCCTGATATTCCTGCGGTGTCATGTCCATAAAGATCACTCCTTTTGGCATAGCTTTGCCGAAATGGGCTTTTTTATCCATTTTTCCGCCGTTGCCTTTCCGCGTGGGATACGCTACAATAAGCGCGAGGTGATACCATGCGTTCTCTGGGGCTTTACATCCACATTCCCTTCTGCAAAGCGAAATGCATTTACTGTGATTTCTATTCTCTGCCGCGTTCGGAGGAGCGCATGGAGGATTATGTCTCCGCGCTTGTCCGCCAGCTCGGTATCTGGAGCGCCCGCACGTCGGAATACTGCGTGGACACGATCTACTTCGGCGGAGGCACGCCGAGCTATCTCGGCCCCGGCCGGCTGTGCCGCATCCTTGATGCGGTGCTTCAAAATTACCGCATCTTGCCGGACGCGGAGATCACGTTGGAGGCCAACCCCGACAGCGCGCAGAATACCGCCGCCCTGCGGCAGCTGCGTCAGGCGGGCTATAACCGCATTTCGCTCGGCATGCAGTCGGCGGATGATGCAGAGCTTCGGCGCATCGGGCGCATCCATACGCATGCCGAGACAGTCCGTGCGGTGGAAAACGCCCGCACCGCGGGCTTTGACAATTTGAGCCTTGACCTCATTTACGGCCTGCCCGAACAGACGATGGCACACTGGCAGAAAAACCTTGATGACGCCGCCGCGCTCGCGCCCGAACACCTTTCCTGTTATGGGCTCAAGGTCGAGGAGGGCACACCGCTGTTCGCGCAGCGCGGGCGCTTCACGCTGCCGGACGACGACGTGCAGGCCGACCTGTATCTCTATGCTGCGGACTTTCTCGCCCGGCATGGCTATGAACAGTACGAGATCTCCAATTTCTGCCGTCCGGGCCGGGAATCAAGGCACAACAGCCGTTACTGGGCCATGCGCGAATACCTCGGTTTCGGCCCCGGTGCGCACAGCGACTTCGGCGGCGAGCGCTTTGCCTTCACCCGCGACCTGAACGATTTTTTCTCCGGTGCGCCGTCCCTCTCCGAACAAGCCACCCCCTCGCCGCGCGAGCGGGAGGAAGAGCGCGTGATGCTCTCGCTCCGCACATCGCGCGGCATCGCAGCGAACAGTCTGCCGGACACGGCGCTCAATGTTCTGCGCGAGTGTGAAGCACACGGCCTTGCCCGCCGCGCGGGCGGTTCCTACGCACTCACGCCGCGCGGCTTTCTGGTCTCCAACGCCATCATCGTGGATATTCTGGACGCAATGGGACTTTGACGGAACTTTTTTCCGTCTTTCTTCGTCTTTACTTTTAAGGCTGTCCGTGCTATAGTAGCATTATGTCAACTCTTGCACCGTTTGTATCAAGAAGGAGATCGCAATGAAACAACCATTCCGTAAGGCCCTCTCTGCTCTTCTCGCGCTCTCGCTCGCGCTGACGCTCACCCCGGCGGCATTTGCCTCTGAAGCGCTGGGCGACGATCTGGCGGCCAGCACCATGGCACTCAGCCGCGGCACAGAGCTTGCCGAGGGCACATTCTGGAGCAATACATACTCCGATCTGCGCAGAGAGAACTACATCGTCTACACACCCAATACAACCGTCACCCCCATCGTCACCTACGGCGACTATGTGACGGAGAAGAACACCGTTGCCGCCATGGCGAAAAAGCTGGAAGCGCAGGGCTACCGCGTGGTCGCCGGCATCAACGGCGATTATTACGGCATGGCCAACGGCGTGCCGATGGGCACCATGATGACGCAGGGCGTCCTGCGCAACGCCACCGCTGGGAACTACGCCGTCGGTTTCCGCGCAGACGGCACCGCCATCCTCGGTGCGCCTGCGCTCGATCTGCATGTCGACAGCGATTACGGCAGCTTCACGCTCGGCGCGATCAATCAGGTCCGCTACACCTACGGCGGCGTGTATCTCTACACGCACGACTTCAACGCCCGCCGCTCCACCGGCACCAACGAGACCGGCTACGACGTGGTCTGTTCCGCCGTTGAAGGAACGCTCGGCATCGGCCAGCCGCTGACGCTGCGCGTCGATGAGATCCTGCCCGAGGCCACGGACACCGTCATCGAGGAGGGGCAGTACGTTTTCACGGCAAATCTGCTCTCCGGTGAGGCAACCCTTGCCCATCTGCGCGCGCTGAACGTCGGCGATACGCTGACCGTCACCATCACCGCCGCCGACGAGGGCTGGAATGATGTGGACTATATGATCGGTGCGCTCTACCAGCTTGTAGAGAATGGCGCGGTCTGCTCCGGTCTGGAAGCCGGCGCCGCCCCCCGCACAGCCATCGGCCAGAGGGCTGACGGCAGCATCGTGCTCTACAGCATCGACGGCCGTCAAAAGGGCTACTCCATCGGCGCGACGCTCACACAGGTCGCCCGCCGCATGATCGAACTCGGCTGTGTGACCGCGCTGAGTCTGGATGGCGGCGGCTCCACCACGGTCAGTGTCACGCTGCCGGAAGCGGAAAGCGCAAGCGTCTACAATATCCCCTCCGAGGGCAGTCTGCGCGCGGTGACCAATCATATCTTCCTCGTTGCGTCCAGCGAGCCGAGCGGCTCCCTTGACCACATTTCGCTGCGGGCCGAGGGCTATGCCGCACTTGCCGGCGCGCAGGTCAGGCTTACTGCCGCGGCGATCGACACCAATTATATCCCGATGGACCGCACGATCTCTTTCGCCAGTGACCGCGGCAGCGTCAGCGCAGATGGCGTATTCACTGCGCCGGAGAGCGCAGGCGAGGTGACTGTCGGCGCAAAAACCGGCGGTGAACACGCGACGGTCTCCATCAGTGTGATCGAAACGCCTGATTCCATCCGTCTGCTCAGCAGCGGCAAAAGCACAGACGCACTGCACCTTTCTCCCGGCAAGAGCGTGTCGCTGACCGCGCAGGCCATTTACCGCCGCCTTCCCCTGATCGCGCAGAACAGCTGCTTTACCTGGAGCGTGGACGGCGGCGTGGGAAGCGTGGATGAAAACGGCGTGCTGACCGCCGGAACGGATGTGGCCTACGGCACACTCACCGTCAAAGCGGGTAATACTGTCCTGACCGTTCCCGTCTACGTCAGCGCCGATCCGCAGGTTCTTCTCGACGGCTTTGAGGGCGCACAGACCACCTTTGCCGCCAATACCGACAAAAACTATGTCCGTTTTGGCGCAGCCTCCGCGCACTGGAGCTATACCCTCGAGCAGACTTCCGAAGACGCGCAGAGCGCTGTTCTGACAGCGGAGCAGAGCTATGCTGTCCCCACCGGTTATGACCGTGTGACGCTCTGGGTCTATGGCGACGGCAAGGGCGAAACGCTCTCGCTCACGACCGACACAGGCGAAACGGATGGCATCATCATCGATTTCACCGGCTGGCAGCAGCTTACCTTCACTCTGCCGAACGGCAGTAAAACGATCACCGGCTTTGCCCTCCGCGCACAATCGGATGCAAGCGGAACACTCTACCTTGACCAACTCGTTGCTTCCCGCGGCAGTGTGATCGACACAGCCGCGCCCGAGCTGAGCATCGCCCTCTCAGATGACGGTTCCGCGCTGACCGGCAAGGTCTTTGACGCAGTGGACGGCGCAAAGCTCACCACGCTGCGGGTACTCCTCGACGGCAAAGCCTTGAGCTACAGTTACGACCACCAGACCGGTGCGCTGCATGCCTCGCTTCCCGCTGCGGATGGCAAGGTTCACCGTGTCAGTGTCACTGCCGGTGACGCAGCCGGTAATCTCTCCCGAGCCGGACTGGACATCGTGCCGCAGGAGCTCGCGCCCGCGTTCTCCGACATGACCGGCCACAGCTCCAACGCTGCGGTGAGCTATCTCCGCGCCGCCGGGGTCACGAAGGGGGACGACGAGGGCCGCTACAATCCCGATGCCAACATCACGCGCGAGGAATTTGCCGCACTGCTCTGCCGCTATCTGGCTCCCGAAACGGACTATTCCTCCGTTAAGCTCCCCTTTGACGACACCGGCGATATCTCCGGCTGGGCCTATGAGAGCGTGCAGGCGATGTACGCCATGGGCGTGACGCAGGGCAGCACCGATCTCAAGGGACGGCTGTGCTTCAGCCCCAAGGCAACCATCAGCCGCGCGGAGGTCATCACGATGCTTGGCCGCCTGCTTGAGCTCGGCTATGCCGCGCCCGACTGGAGCTTTACCGACAGCGGTTCGATCAAGGATTGGTCGCGCACGCACATCAATACACTCTGCGCCATCGGGGCGCTGAGCCCCTATCCCGACGGCGGCATCCATCCCGCCGATCCGATCACACGCGCACAGGTCGCCGATCTGCTCTTCCGCATGACCTGAGACTGAAATAAAATGAAACTGTCCCCCACCGAACCGGCGGGGGACAGTTTTTCCTATTATCGTTCCTTATTCGTTCTCCAGCATCCGGTAGCCGACGCCGATCTCGGTAAATATGTACTCCGGCGCGGCAGGATTCTTTTCGATCTTGCGGCGGATGTTGGCCATATTCACGCGCAGGATCTGATTGTCCGCCTTGGCCTTCGGACCCCAGATCTCACGGATGAGAAAATCATAGGTGAGCACCTTCCCGGCATACTTTCCCAGCAGCGCCACGATCTTGAACTCGTTGAGCGTGAGGTGTACATCCTCGCCGTTGACAAGAACGTGGTGCTTATCATAATCGATCGTCAGACCACGAACTGTATACTTGCCGGACTGGGCGATCGAGTCGTTGTCGAGCGTTGTACGCGTGTGGCGGATCGCCGTGCGGATGCGCGCAAGCAGTTCAGAAGTCCCGAAAGGCTTTTCAATGTAATCGTCCGCCCCCAGATCGAGCGCAGCGACCTTGTCACTCTCATGCGTGCGTGCGGAGACCACGATGACCGGTAGGTTCGACCATGCGCGCACCTGCTTGAGTACTTCCAGTCCGTCCATATCAGGAAGCCCCAGATCGAGAATGATCAGATCCGGGCAGTGCGACGAGATCATGGAGAGCGCGTCCTTCACGTTTCCGGCCAGAAGCGTATCAAAGCCGTTGGCCGCGAGAATGGTAGACATAAAGTTCTTGATGTTCTGCTCGTCCTCGACGATCAAAACCTTATCCTTGATCTTCATTGATGATTTCCTCCTTGACCGGCAGGCAGAAGCGGAAACAGGCTCCGCCCTCGCTGCGGTTTTCCGCGTGGATCGTGCCGCCATGCGCCTTGATGATCGTCTGGCAGACGGAAAGGCCGATCCCCATATTTTTTTTCATGTCGAAGCTTCGATCCGACTCACCGGGAAGCGAGCCGTTAAACAGTGTCAGAAGCTTTTCACGCGGGATCCCGACGCCGTTGTCACTGACCGAGAACCATGCATAGTCGCCCTGACGTTCCACACGCAGATGGATCTCGCTTACCTCGCCGCCGTGCAGCACGGCGTTTTCCATCAGATTCAGCAGCACCTGCTGGATAAGCGTTGCGTCCATCGGCACGAGCAGCACCTCGTCCGGCACCTCTACGCTCACAGTAACGCCGGTTTTAAAGCGCTTTTCAAATTTTCGCACCGAGGCGGCAATGATTTCCTCCGCCACCTCGCACTCTTTGGTGATATTTGCCTGCTCACTCGAGATGCGCGTGATGGACAGAAGGTTCTCCACCATACGGATAAGCCACTGCGCGTCCTCGTTGACGTCGCGCAGCAGCTTGCGCCGCTGCTCGGAGGAGAGCGTTTCCTCGTTCTCCAGAATGGCCGCCGTGTTCCCCACGATGCTCGTCAGCGGCGTGCGGATATCATGCGACATGGCACGCAGAAGATTGGCGCGCACGGTCTCTCGTTCGGCCTGCGTGCGCAGGCGTTCCTGCTTTTTGATCTGTGTGTTCATCGTACTGATGATGAGCGACACTGTCAGCATGGCGAAAAAAGTCAGCGGGTAGCCGGTGAGCGTGAAGTTAAATTCCCAGAATGGAAAAGTGAACACGTAGTTCACGCAGATCACGCCGAACAGTGCGCTGAAAATTCCCCAGAAGAAGCCCTCTGTAAAACGCGAGATGATCGTGACGGCCAGCACGAAGATCAGCGTGGTGTAGCTGCCGCTCTTATCCACGCGCCGCAGCGTGAAGCACAGCGTCGCCGCAGCGGCAAGAAACACAGCGGTAATAATAAAGTCCCGCAGACCCGCCGGCACCTTTTTCCAGTGCGGCTCGGCGCGAAGCCTGATGCGGCCAAATATACGATCCATTCACTTCTCCCTCCCCGCAATTTACGGTGGCAGGCGCAGCATTCCGGCAGCTCCGCAGAGGTTTCCGGACACATCATACCGCTTGCGGTCATTATATCATATCCTGACGCTAATTATCCGTTAATCTTTCCGGAATTACAAGTCCCCCCAAATATTTTCCGCTGAAAAAACAACGGAAGCGGCGCTGCACACGCCGCTTCCGCTGCTTAAAGGGAGAAGTGAGAATCTATTCTGTTTATGTAAGACTGTGTGCCTTCTCAGATCCTGCGGATCTCAATGGCGCTCACGCGTCCGAGATCAAAGCCGGGTTCCTGCTGCAATGCCGCGATAATGGCGATCTTGACTTCCTCGGTCAAGCCGTCGGCCGGAACGGAGGGAGCCGTCGGAACGGGAGCGGCCTTCGGCGGCTCCGGCTTTTCAGTCGCCCGCATGATCTTGCCGAGCAGCATGGTCAGGAAGATGATGCACGTCAGACCCACAAAGGTCGTGCCCATGCCCATCAGGCAGACAAACAGATTGGAAACTTCATTCATCAGGGAACACTCTCCTCTTTCCTCTTGGTGTCCCCATTATAGCGCTGCAATTTTTCCTGCACAAGGGGTTTCGAGCTCTCTTCACGCTGTCTTTACAGTAAGAAAAGTTCTCTTAACAGCGCGTTAACTGCAAGTTTTCATGCAAGCTCAACCACCGTCAGCACGCCGTCCGCCACGCGGAAGCGGACCTCCATGCCGGCGAAACTCATGCCGTAGATCCGTGCGGGATCGCTTTGATAGTGCGGGCGCGGGTCCTGCGCAAGAACGCCGGTGAGTGCCGTGCGCTTGTCCTCCGGCACGCGGGCGAGCAGCTCCGGCGGAAATTCGACCGCCAGCTCCGCCGCGCACTGCGGTGCAAAGCCTCCCGCCGCGTCAGCCTTGCAGTCGGCATAGGGCAGATAGGGCTTGATATCGTAGATAGGCGTTCCGTCCATCAGGTCCGCGCCGGAAACGACGAGCACCGGCCCCTCTGCGTGCTGCTCCACGCCCTCAAGCCTTACGCAGGAAAGGCCGATTGGATTCGGCCGGAACGGCGAGCGCGTGGCAAACACGCCCATACGCGCATTGCCGCCGAGACGCGGCGGGCGCACCGTCGGCGACCAGTCCTCACGCACGGCGGCGGAAAACTGCCAGATGAGCCACAGGTGAGAAAACCCCTCGATCCCCCGCAGCGCGTCCGGATTCCGGAACTCCGGCTCAAAAATGATCTCCGCGCGCAGCGCCTCCACCAGCCCGCTCTGGCGCGGCACGCCGAATTTTGTCTGAAAATCGCTGCGGATCCGCGCAATGACCTTTACGGTATGCTGTTCCATCCCGTTTCCTCCGTTTCTCATCCATAAAAGGACGCTGCGGCTATTGTACCAGCCGCAGCGTCCTTTTGCAATTCCGTATTCCTTTACTTTTCCAGCAGCAGCTCGGCGATCTGCACGGTGTTGGTCGCCGCGCCCTTGCGTACCTGATCGCCACAGCACCAAAGGTTCAAT
>JAXYYF010000095.1:0-9736 GCA_037419475.1 bacterium | reverse complement strand
TTGCCGATGTGGGCAAAGTGGTACACGGTGGGGCCGCAGGTGTACATCTCCACATGGTTCGGGGTGTGCGTTTTCAGCTCTTCCTTCTTGTGGGTCGCGGAATTATAAAGGTACATAGAAAAACTCCTTTACAGGAAAATTTTACATATTTCAGTCCGCCTCGCGGAACACGTCGGCGTTCTTGATGAAGTATTCCAGTCCGGAATAGGCCGTGGTGAGCACGATAATGGCGCTGCACAGCGGGTCAAACCATGCCTTGTCGCCAAAAATATTGAGAAGCATCAGGCACAGGCACACCATTGTCGCGGCGGTTTTGACCTTGCCCGACCATGCAGCTGCGATCACGCGCCCCTGCTCGACCGCGACAAGGCGCATGCCGGACACGGCAAACTCGCGCAGCAGCACGATCGCCAAACACCAGCCGGGCATTTGGCCGATCTCGACAAGATAGCACATCGCCGCCATCACGAGCACCTTATCCGCCAGCGGATCCATGAATTTGCCGAAATTAGTGATCTGATTATAGTGGCGGGCGATGTAGCCGTCGGCAAAGTCCGTCAGGCACGCGATCACGAATACGCCGAAGGCGGCGTAGCGCGCATAGGGAAAATCGAGATAGAGGATCACCAGAAATATCGGGATCAGTGCCACTCTTGCAAGCGTCAGCTTATTGGCAGTCGTCATCTGAGAACAGTCCTTTCCGGGCGCCGTGCGCCCGTCCTTTTCTTTCTTATTCCCCGGCCAGCTCGCCGGTCAGCTCGCCGTCCATTACGCCGGTGATGCGCACGGGAACGAACTCGCCTGTCATTATATCACGCGGCGCGGAAAAGTAAATCCTTCCGTCGATATCCGGCGATTCGGCATAGCTGCGGCCTGTATAGAGCATGGACTGGCCGTCGAAGCCCTCGCAGAGGACCTCCATCACGTCGCCCTGACGCTCTTCGTTCCACTCGTCGATGATCGCGCTCTGGATATCCACAATCAACTCGGCGCGGCGAACAGCCTCGTCCGTGTCAACGCGCTCCATTTTTGCCGCGCGTGTTCCCTCTTCGGGCGAGTAGGGGAACACGCCCGCGCGCAGCATCTTCTGCTCTCGCAGAAATTCGCACAGCTCGTTAAATTCCTCTTCGCCCTCGCCGGGCAGGCCCGCGATGATCGATGTGCGCAGCACAAGACCGGGGATTCGCTCACGCAGCTTGTCAAGCAGTGCGCAGAGATACTTCTTATCGCCGCGGCGATTCATCTTTTTAAGAATCTTATCATTGCAGTGCTGAAGAGGAATGTCAAGATACTTGACAATCTTATCCTCGCGGGCAATGAGGTCGATCAGGCGGTCATCGATCCATTCAGGATAGAGGTAGTGGAGCCGGATCCAATGGAAATCAAGCCTGCACAGCTCCTCAAGCAGATCGGCCAGATGAGGCTTGCCGTCCCAGTCCATGCCGTAGCGCGTGATATCCTGCGCAATGACGATAAGCTCCTTCAACCCGGAATCGGCAAGGTGCTTTGCCTCATCAAGGACGTTTTCCATCGTGCGGGAGCGGTATTTGCCCCGCAGCTTCGGGATGATGCAGAATGCGCACCAGTTGTCGCAGCCCTCGGCAATGCGCAGGAAGGCGTAATGTCCGGGCGTGGTGAGCACGCGGCCAAACTCATCGACCGGCGCGTTGATGTCGTCGAAGCGGCTGACGCTGCCGTCGGCCATGACCGTCTCGACCGCGTCCACAATATCCTTATAACTGCCGGTGCCGAGGATGCCGTCCACCTCGGGCAGCTCCTTCGTGACCTCTCCCTGATAGCGCTGCGTCATGCAGCCTGTGACAAGGATCTTCTTGAGCTTTCCCTCTTTTTTCAGCACCGCCATCTGCAAAATATTATCGATGGCCTCCTCGTTTGCGCTGGAGAGGAAACCGCAGGTGTTGATAACCGCCGCGTCGCAGCCTTCAGGCTGCGCGCACAGCTCCATGCCTGCCTCGCGGCACAGCTCCATCATCTGCTCGCAGTTGACCATATTTTTCGCACAGCCGAGCGAAATAAAATGCAGTTTATACGCCATATCCATCTTCCCGTCTGCCGCGTCATGGCGGCAAAATATTTCAATCCGTCCCATCGTTCCCGTCAGCCGGCTCTACCCCGGCCCTGCGCAGAGCTGTTTTCACCTCACCCCACGAAAAGCCGCGGCGCAGCAGCGCGTCCGACAGGCGTTTATACGCTCTCTCGTCCAGAGCTTTTTCTTTCACTCTCAACGCGATCACACGCGCAAGCGTTTCCTGCGCGTCGGGAGCAGACGCAAGCGCCGCGTCCCATTCCCCGCGCGGCACGCCGCGGCGGTAAAGCTCGTCGCGGATGCGGGCCGGTCCCCAGCCCTGCGCGCTGTAATGCCGCACAAGCATGGCCGCGTAGGCCGCGTCGTCCAGCGCGCCGATCTCCTCAAGATAGTCCGCCGCCGCACCGGCATCATCCTCCTCTGCGCCCTTGCGCACCAGCCGCCGCGTCAGTTCCTTCTTCGACAGCGGTCTGGCTGAGATCATATTGACTGCGCACGCGCGCGTTTCGCTGCGTGCGCCGCACTTTTTTAATTTTACCACAGCTTCTGGAGAAATGTCCAGTCCCTGATATAAACCGAAATGCAGAAGCTCGCTCTCCGTGATTCGGAGGAGGTCTCCCCCCTCCAGATACACGAGAACGCGCTCCTGCTTATGCTTTGACCGTTCGATGCGCTCGACCTTCATCAGCCCTCAAAATCGTCGGCGCTGACGTCCACGGCGCGGCCCGCCGCCTTGGCGGCGATCCTCGACTGATTGCTCATGAGCTTGTGGAAGTCGCGGCGGATGTCACTCTCGAGCTTCGCGGCGATCTCGGGGTTGTCGCGTAGGTACTGCTTGGCGGAATCGCGGCCCTGGCCAATGCGCGTCTCGCCCATGGAGTACCACGAGCCGCTCTTCTGCACGAGGTCGAGCTTCACGCCGAGGTCGATGAGCTCGCCGAGCATGGAGATGCCCTCGCCGTACATGATGTCGAACTCTGCCTCGCGGAACGGAGGCGCCATCTTGTTCTTCACGACCTTGGCGCGCGTGCGGTTGCCGATCATTTCGCTGCCGTTCTTGAGCGTTTCGATACGGCGCACGTCGATGCGCACGCTTGCGTAGAACTTGAGTGCGCGGCCGCCGGTCGTGACCTCGGGATTGCCGTACATCACGCCGACCTTTTCACGCAGCTGGTTAATGAAAATGACGATGCAGTTCGTCTTGTTGATCGCGCCGGCAAGCTTGCGCAGCGCCTGCGACATCAGGCGGGCATGGAGACCGACGAAGCTGTCGCCCATTTCGCCCTCGATCTCCGCGCGCGGCACGAGCGCGGCGACGGAGTCAACCACGATCACATCGATCGCACCGGAGCGCACGAGCGCCTCGGTGATCTCCAGCGCCTGCTCGCCGGTGTCTGGCTGGGAGACGAGCATCTCTTCGATATTCACGCCCAGCGCGCGGGCGTAGCCGATGTCGAGCGCATGCTCAGCGTCGATGAATGCCACCTCGCCGCCGGCCTTCTGTGCCTGTGCAAGCACATGCAGCGCCAGCGTTGTCTTACCGGAGGATTCCGGCCCGTAGATCTCCACAATACGGCCCTTCGGCAGGCCCCCGATGCCAAGCGCAAGGTCGAGTGCCAGCGAGCCGGTGGAGATTGCCTCCACATTCGCAGCCTGTTCGTCGCCGCAGCGCATGATAGAGCCCTTGCCGTAGAGCTTTTCGATCTGAGCCATCGCCGTTTCAATGGCGCGCTTTTTATCCGCACTGGCTGCGGATGCCGCAGCGGCGGCCTTGCTTACCTTCTCTGCTGCCATAAAATCCGTCCTCCCGTTTTCATTCAGTCTCTTATCTTAAAAATTTTCTTACACTTCGCTGCACAGCCGCCCATAGACCACGCGCGGGATATCGTTCAGATCGCGGACGATCTGAATATCGCCGAAGCCGTTCGCGCGCATGATACGCAGCACCTCGTCCGCCTCGCCGATGCCGACCTCAAAGGCCATCAATCCGTTCGACACGAGCGCGTCGCGCCATTTGTCCGCGATCACGCGGTAAAAATCCAGTCCGTCCTCACCGCCGTCGAGTGCAAGGTGCGGCTCGTGGTCGCGCACGGAGGAATCAAGTCCGGCGATGTCCGCCGTCGGGATGTAGGGCGGGTTTGAAACGATGCAGTCAAATTCGCCGAGTTGACGTGAGGGCTTCTCCCGCGCGTCTACGCGCAGACTCGTCACCCGCGCGGAGAGCTGGTTGCGGCGGATATTCTGCCGACAGACCTTGAGTGCCTCGTCGTCGATCTCGCCAAGCAGCACGCGGGCGCGCAGAAGCTGGCTGGCTACGGCAAGGCCGATGCAGCCGCTGCCCGCGCACAGATCGAGCACGCGGCAGTCCGCGCCGGTAGACAGCTCATGGACGACCGTCTGCACCAGCACCTCGGTATCGGGGCGCGGGATGAGCACAGCGGGCGAAATATCCAGCCCAAGCCCATAAAACTCCCATTCCCCGATGAGATAGGCCACCGGTTCGCCGGCCAGATGCCGCGCGCAGAGCTCGCCGGCCGCCTGCACGACCTCGGGCGAGGCATAAAGCGGGCCGTCGCGCAGCAGTTCATTTTTCGTCTTTCCGGACGCTGCGCACACCAGCTCGCGCGCCGCCTGCGTCGCATCCTCCACGCCCGCCTTTCGCAGCCGCGCACGGAGATCCATATAGAGATCGTTGTATTTAATGGCCATCTCTCACCACTTGTCCTTGCCCTTCTGCTCAGGAATGACCAGCTCCATGGCGCGGATGGCGACCTCGAGCATGCTGTCGTCCGGCTCGTTGGTCGTAAAATTCTGAAGCCAGAGGCCGGGCTTCGCCAGCACGTTCGTCACCGGATTGTCGTGTCCGCCGACATAGCGGTTGAACTCATATGTCACGCCAACGATGGGGACAAGCAGCAGCAGATGCAGCCCGATACGCACCCATACATTGCGCCAGTCCACAAATGTGAACACCACGCTTGAGACAAGGATGGACACCACGACCACTACGAACAGAAAGCTCGTACCGCAGCGCGGATGGTGGCGCGGCTGGATGCGGCAGTTCTCCACCGTCAGCGGCAGCCCCGCTTCATAGCAGAAAATCGTCTTATGCTCCGCCCCATGGTACTGGAACACGCGCTGAATATCCTTCTGCTTTGAGCACAGAAGCAGATAGCAGAAAAAGATCGTCAGCTTGATGACCGACTCGACCAGATTGTGCACGACCACATTCGGGATGAACCGACCGAGAAGGCCCGCGAGGAAGGTCGGCAGCACCATAAAAAGGCCGATCGTCATGCCCAGCGAGAGCACCACAGCCAGCGCCACGACCAGCTTCTGCATTTTCTCGTTGCCGATCTTACGCTCGAGCCACTGGTCGAACTTCGACGGCTCGCCCTCTTCCTCCGGGAAGAAATCCGCCGAGTACATCAGCGCCTTTACGCCGCGGATCATGGAATCCACAAACGTCACGGCGCCGCGGATGACCGGCAAGCCGAGGATGGGATAGCGGTCGCGGATGAGCTTGAGCTCCTCGACCTTTTCCACAAGCCCCTCTTTGGAGCGAACGACGATCGCCTGCTTTTCAGGTCCCCGCATCAGGATGCCTTCGATCAGCGCCTGTCCGCCGATCGAGGTGCGGAATTTTGCTTTGGTTTGGTTTTGCTCTGCCATGAATCTATCTCCTTGCGATGATCATAACACAGCCGCGCGTAAAATGCAACAGCTGTTCTATATTTTATTCCCCGCCGCATCAAAGGATGCGGCATGCTTATCCGTTTCCAAGCGGCAGCGTCATGGTCACGACCGTGCCGCCGCCGTTGGCGTTGGCAATGTCAAAGGTACCGTTATGCAGCCGCATGATCTCGTCGCACACGGCCAGACCGATGCCGCTGCCGCGCGCCTTGGACGAGCCCTTGTAAAATTTCTGCTTGACGTAGGGCAGCTCCTCGACCGGGATGCCGGGGCCGAAGTCGCGCACACGGATCACCATGCTGCCGCCCTCCGACGTCACGGACACGTCGATGCGCTTGCCGCTGCCGCCGTGCTTAGCGGCGTTGTCGAGCACATTGCAGAACACCTGCTTCATGCGCTCACCGTCAGCAATGACGTTCGGCAGATCGTCCGCGCACTCGTACCGCAGTTCAATGCCCTCCTGCCGGAAAAGCTCACGGTAGGTGAAAATGGCATCCTCCAGCTCGGCCAGAAGATCCGTTTCCTCCACGCAGAGTGTAAAGCGGCCGTCCTGCATCTTGGTGAAGTCCAGCAGTTCCTCAACCATCGTGGTCAGGCGGCGGGACTCCTTGACAATGATGTTCAGTCCCCGCTGCGTCTGCTCCAGATTTGCGCCGGGGTCAGCCGAGAGCGTCTCCGCCCAGCCGTTGATGGCGGTCAGCGGTGTGCGCAGCTCATGCGACACGGAGGAAATAAACTCCTGCTGGATCTTCTCCGACTGCGATATCTTGAGCGACATGTCGTTGATATTGTCCACCAGCTCGCCGAGCTCATCGCGATAGCGGTTTTCCACAAGGATCCCATAGCTGCCCGCCGAAATGCGCCGCGCCGCGTCGCTGACGACCGCAACAGGCTGGACGACATTATTGATAAAAATTGCGTTGGAGCTGATCGTCAGCCCCAGACACAGCAGCGCGACCGCAGCCGCTGCGGCAAGGCTGGCCGTCACGCGGCTGTCCGCCTCGCGCAGCGAGGTGACATAGCGCAGCACACCCACCACGCGGCCGTTGAACAGCAACGGTGCCGACACCGCCATAATCTTTTCGTCCGTCTGGGGATCAAGGCCCTCGAACGTCGCGCTTTTCCCTGTGGACACCGCGTCGGCCACATCGCTCGTGCCCGGCAGCGTACCCGCCGTCAGGCCGTAGCTCGATACCTGCACGCGGCCGTTGGCGTTGATGAATTGCAGCTCGATCGTGTCCTTTTCCTCGAAGGTCTCCGCCGTGATAGAGGCGTAGCGGAAATACTCGCTGTAGCTTTTCATGCCGTAGCTGGAGAAATTGTCTGCCGCCACGCGGGCGCGCGTTTCCAGCCCCGCACGCATCGTGGAATAGAGCGAACGCTGAACCGCGATGGTGTATGCGCCGACGATGGTCGCAATGACCAGAAAGATCGGCAGCACCGCGTTGATGAGCCAGCGCTGGCGCAGACCTCGGATGCGAAGGCCCTTTTTCGTATTCACCGCGTTCCCCCCTTCCACGCATTCTCTCCGCGCGCCGTCAGACGCTCCACTTATAGCCGAAACCCCACACGGTCGCAATGTACTTCGGATCCTGCGCGTCGTCCTCGATCTTCAGCCGCAGACGGCGGATGTTGACATCCACGATCTTGACCTCGCCAAAGTAGCCGCGGCCCCACACCGCGTCGAGGATCTCCTCGCGCGTGAGCGCTTTGCCCGGATTTTCCATGAAGAGCTTCATAATCTGATATTCCAGCTGCGTAAGCTTGAGCCGCCTGCCGTTTTTCTCCACAATGCGGTCGGCCAGATTGAGCAGAAAGGGCGGCTGCGAGATCTCGTCCGCCGCCGCACCGACCGCCGGCGCTTCGCCCGCGCGGCGCAGCAGCGCGTCCACGCGCGCGGTCAGCTCCGCGGGAGAAAACGGCTTGGTCACGTAGTCGTCCGCGCCGGTCATCAGCCCCGTCACCTTGTCCATCTCCTGCGAGCGCGCGGTGAGCATGATGATGCCGATGTAGGGATTCGACGCACGGATGCGGCGGCAGACCTCGTAGCCGTCGATGCCCGGCAGCATAATGTCGAGCAGCGTCACGCGCACATCCGGATTCTCCTTGAGCTTTTCCAGCGCCTCCTCGCCCGTCTCGGCCTCGACGACCTCGTAGCCGGCGCGGACCAGATTGATGACAATAAAGCTGCGAATACTGGACTCATCCTCCAGAACCAACACTTTTTTCATTGTCTGCGGTTTCCTTTCTCAGTTATCGCCTGTCGTCCATTCCGCAACGATCAGGCTGAAGCCCGCGTGCAGACTGTCCTCGTCCGCGCCAGGCGGCAGCTCGCTCTCGGGGGCCAGAAGCTCGGCGGCGTAAACGGTATCCACCTGCCGCGCGAGCACGAAGCGCCCGTCGCGCGCGGCGTCATGCTCCCTCGTGTCGCTTGTAATGGCATAAATTGCAAGAAACGGCTCCGGCACGCCGACGCCATCAGGGCGCTGATAGAATACCACAACGTTTTCCTCCGGCAGGCTCCGGCGCGTAAGCGTGACCGTGTTCTCCCACGCCTCCGGCAGCACAAGGCTCCAGCCGTCCACCATATTGTGGAATGTGCGGGTGGCGATCTCCGACGCGCCGGTCACGTCGTAATCCCGCCAGAGAATACGATAGTATGTCTCACTCTCCTCGTTAAGCGCCGGGAAAGGCAATGGCTCCGGCACCTCCGTCACGCCGCTGCTGTTGACGTCCGCGGGATAGAGCGAGAGGAAGCGGAACATACCCCCATTCGCCGGGGACGCATGCGGCACGATGCTGCGCAGCACGCCGTTGCTGATGGTCAGGATATTATACTCCGCCACACTGTTGTCCGCCGCCACGCCAGTGACATACAACGCTGTTTCTCCGCCGGCAAGCGTGCCCGCGCTCACGCGGGAGAGCTCCGCTGCCGAAAACGACAGGGAAAGCGAGGAGCGGCGCGAGAGCTCCGTCTGGTTCCAGACGTAGCAGTCCGCCATGCAGCGGTTCTCCTCGCCGCCGTAGAACACCGTCAGCTCCTGCCAGCCATCGCTGTCAAGATCGCTCACGGCATAGCGCAGATAGGCCGTCGTGAGCAGATTGAGCGGCTCGGCGCCCCGCAGGGCATAGACGGCAAGCACCTGTACCTCCGTGCCGCTTTTAAAGCCGACCAGAATCTCGCGTCGGCCATCGCCATCGAGATCCTCATAGGCGATCGAATAGATTGAGCTGGCGGTTCCCTCGATGAGCGCCATCTGCGTATAGCGGTCGCCGTCGGATTTGAAAAAGTATATCTTCATCGGCTTCTGGTCGTCCGCCTTGCGAAAAAACGCCACGGCCTCTTCCACGCCGTCGCCGTCCAGATCGACCATCTGCACGCTTTGAAGATTGCTGCCGGAAGCGGGCGCCGCATGCTCCGCGCCGTTGTCAAGCAGAATGTTGATCTGCTCCTCGAGTGATTCATACTCTGCCGGAAGCTTCGGCAGCGCGTAAAGCTGTTCAGACGATACCGAGAGTGAGCAGCCGGTGAGCAGCAGGCAGGCTTCCAGCGCAAGCGCCGCTGTCCATCCTCTTATCCCGCGTCGTTTCATTCTGTTCACAGCCCCCTTCGCCCTTTTGGCACAGCCCTACTTATACGCATATCAGCATAGCACAAGTCACAGGAAAAGGGTAGTCCCTTTTCGTAAAATTTATCTTGCAAAAGCTGTCGGCGTCCTCTATAATAAGTTCTGCTTTTCAGTATCCTGCCGGTGTGATGGAATGGTAGACGTGACGGACTCAAAAGCCAGTAAGTCTGGCAGTATGAAATCTGATAAAAACCTTGATTTTTCAAGGCTTCCCAGTTACAATAAAATATGGCTTTTGTAGTGAGTTCTCTCCTTGTTCTCTCCTATGAGAATTTTTGGAGTTTCTCGATAAAATGTGCCGGTGTGATGGAATGGTAGACGTAGCGGATTCAAAATCCGCCGGTGGCGACACCGTGTGGGTTCGAGT
>JAXYYF010000094.1:0-3184 GCA_037419475.1 bacterium | reverse complement strand
AGATCGCCATCACACTCGCCGGCTTCCTGTCCTCGGCCTTCGCGGCGGACAGCTTCGCCGGACGTCTCGTGCATTACCTGACCGAGGAAAAGGGCTTCACGGCCATTCCCACCGCGACGCTCAACACGATCATGGTAGTGCTCATCACGATAGTTCTTTCGTACTTCAGCCTCGTCCTCGGCGAGCTTGTGCCCAAGCGCATTGCCATGAAAAAGACCGAGGCAGTCGCGCGTGTCACTGTCGGCGCTGTAACAGCAGTCGCGGATGTGTTCCGCCCCGTGATCTGGCTTCTGTCAAAGTCGACAAACGGCGTGCTGCGCGTGCTGCACATCGACCCAAAGGCCGACGAAGAGGATGTGAGTGAGGATGAGATCCGCATGATGGTGGATCTCGGCGAGGAGCGCGGCGCGATCGAGTCGACCGAGAAGGAACTGATCGACAACATTTTTGAGTTCAATAACACCACCGCTGAGGACGTGATGATCCACCGCACTGACATGGTGATGCTGTGGGTAGGCGATACGAAGGACGAGATTCTCTCTGCCATCCGTTCCTCCGGTCTTTCGCGCTTCCCGGTGTACGAGGAAAATGCGGACGACATCGTCGGCATCCTCTCCACGCGCGAGTATCTGCTCAACGCGCAGTCGGAGCAGCCCAAGCCCATGCGCGAGCTGCTGCGTCCGGCCTACTTCGTACCGGAATCCGTGCGCACGGACGTTCTGTTCCGCGATATGCAGAGCAAGAAGATCCACATGTCCATTGTGGTGGATGAATACGGCGGTACAAGTGGTCTGGTGACGATGGAGGACCTTCTTGAGGAGATCGTCGGCAACATCTACGACGAGTTCGACCCGCAGGAGGAAAAGGACATCGAAAAGCTCGGTGACAATCTTTGGCGTATCTCCGGCTCCTGTGAGCTTGAGCAGGTCGCCGAGGCGCTGGGCGTCACCTTCCCCGAGGACGAGGAATCCGACACACTCGGCGGCCTTGTGTTCGCGCAGCTTTCCTTCATCCCGCAGGACGGCAGCCAGTTCACCGTCAACGCCTGCGGACTGCACATCGAAGTGCAGGAGTTCAACGACCGCCGCGTCGAGTGGGCGCTGGTCTCCAAGCTCCCTCCCGCCGAGGCGCCGGAGGAAGAAAACGAGGAAAAGGATGAAAACAAAAAGGAAGAGCGTCGATGACGCTCTTCCTTTTCTTTATGCTTTCTAACGCTCACAGCGCGGCCTTAAGAGCCTCCACGCGGTCGGTCTTTTCCCACGCAACACCCAACTCCTCGCGGCCCATATGGCCGTATGCGGCAAGCTGGCGGTAGATGGGACGGCGCAGGTTGAGATCGCGGATGATGGCGGTCGGGCGCAGATCAAAGACTTTCTCCACAGCCCCCTCCAGCTTGGCATCGGCCACCGTTCCGGTGCCGAAGGTCTCAACCAGAACGCTCACCGGATGGGCCACACCGATGGCGTAGGCCAGCTGCACCTGGCACTTGCGTGCAAGGCCGGCGGCGACAATATTCTTGGCGATCCAGCGTGCAGCGTAGGCGGCGGAGCGGTCGACCTTCGTCGGGTCCTTGCCGGAGAAGCAGCCGCCGCCGTGCGGGGCGCTGCCGCCGTAGGTATCGACGATGATCTTGCGGCCGGTCAAGCCGCTGTCGCCTTGCGGGCCGCCGATGACAAAGCGGCCAGTCGGGTTGACATAAAATTTTGTCTCGCTGTCAAGCAGCCCGGCAGGAATGGTGGGCTTGATAACCAGCTCGATCATGTCGCGGCGGATCTGGTCGAGGGACGCCTCGGGTGCGTGCTGCGTGGAGAGCACCACCGTATCAATGCGTCTGGGGCTGCCGTTTTCATCGTACTCTACCGTGACCTGCGTCTTGCCGTCAGGGCGCAGATAATCCACAAGCCCCTGCTTGCGCACATCCGTCAGGCGCTTGGCCATCTTATGGGACAGGGAGATCGCCAGCGGCATGAGCTCGGGTGTCTCGTCGCAGGCATAGCCAAACATCATGCCCTGATCGCCCGCGCCGTTGTCGAGCTCGCTCGCACCGCTCTCCTTCTTTTCATAGGAATTGTCGACGCCCATGGCAATGTCGCTGGACTGCTCGTCGATGTTGGTGATGATGCCGCAGGTATCGCAGTCGAAGCCGTACTTTGCACGGTCATAGCCGATGTCGCGGATGACCTCGCGCGCGATTCTGGAGATGTCGACGTAGCAGTTCGTTGTGATCTCGCCCATGATGTGAACAAGGCCGGTGGAAACGGTCGTTTCGCAGGCGACGCGGCCGTTGGGGTCTTTTTCCATAATCGCGTCGAGCACGGCGTCGGAGATCTGGTCGCAGATCTTGTCGGGATGCCCTTCGGTCACGGATTCAGAGGTAAATAAACGCTTTGCCATAAAAATACTTTCCTTTCTTTTCTCTTGGGAGCACAAACGGATCTCGTTATGCCTGCGCATAACAAAAAGCACCCGGCCGAACCGGCCGAGTGTGAAAACCTTTGCTTTCCCTCATCTTTCGATTCGTTCGACGGATTTGGCACCTTGCATTGCAGGTTGCCGTGGTATCATCGGGCCGTTCCCTCCACCACTCTTGATGAAGTATTCAATTTTGTCATCAAGATATTATTTTACCCATCCCTATGTATTTTGTCAACAAATATTTCTTAATCTTCGCCAAAAAGCTTGACTTTGTCCTTTCATACCGTTATACTACGGTTCCAGAATCAGCAAAAGTACATGTCATCGGGGACTTACGGCCGCAGCCGCAACGGTCGAGAGATGTCGGATGCGTCCGGTCAGAAAAGGCCGGGTCTTTTTTTATGCCTTTTCGGAAAGGAGACGCCGTGTATGCGGATTTCTCTCTCGAATCATTTCACCTATCAAAAGCTTCTGCGCTTTGCGATGCCAAGCATCGTTATGATGATCGTCACCTCGGTCTACAGCATTGTCGACGGCTTCTTTGTCTCCAACTGTGTGGGCAAGAACGCCTTCGCCGCACTCAACCTTGTCTTTCCGGTGCTTATGGCGCTTTCGGCCTTCGGCTTCATGGTCGGCACCGGCGGCAGCGCACTCATCGCAAAGATGCTCGGTGAGGGGCGGCGTGATGAGGCGAACGGCGTTTTTTTCCTCTTCGTTATCATTCTCGCCGTCGGTGGCACAGTGCTTGCCGCAGTCTTTTTCGCTTTTC
>JAXYYF010000093.1:0-31716 GCA_037419475.1 bacterium | reverse complement strand
AGCACCTGCCTTTTAAGCAGGGTGTCCGGGGTTCGAATCCCCGACGAGGCACCAAGAAATACCTCGAAATCGGAAAGATTTTGGGGTATTTTTCTATTTCTTGAGGCAAAAAGCTTTAAAAAATTGTCAAGCTGCATAATGGTTGCTCAAACTGGCTTACGCTTGATGCCGTTGGTTGCAAAAAGTTGCAAGGTTTTTGAACCCGAGGAAAAATTTATGTCAGCCAAAAACTACTGGCTTAAAAACGCCATCCTCAGCAAACTCGAGCGACCATAAATAGCATCAACAGTGCATTGGATCCACTCCCGTGTGCAAAAGCAAAAGGCCTGAGCGTGTTGTCACGCTCAGGCCTTTTGCCGGAGAGGGATGTTACACAGCCGCAGTATTGCTGCGTGCCATCGCTTTTAAAATACGCGGGGCCAGAATCACACTCACTACGATTTTCAGGCAGTCGCCCGGAAGATAGGGCAGCATGTACGCTGTCGCAAGCTTCGCCGCGCTGACCGCGCCACCGTTGTAGACATTGACAATGAGCGCAATGTACGGAAGCCCAACCGCATAAAGCACGGCAAAGCCCGCAGCGCAGGCCAGCGCGAGACGCAGCGGCGTGCGGTTCTTCTCCGCCAGCTTACCGATGACCCACGCCGTCGGGATCAGGCCGAGCAGAAAGCCGAAGGTCGGGTTGAAGATATAGCCGAAGCCGCCGCCGGCCGCAAAAATAGGCAGACCCACAAGGCCGAGGCCGACATAAAGCGCTTGCGAGAGCGCGCCGAGCTTCGCTCCGAGCAGCAGGCCGGCCATCGCCGTGAAGAAGCACTGAAGCGTGATGGTCGCCTGCATAAACTGGAAGTGGATGAACGCACCGATCGCGGTGAGCGCCGCAAACAGCGCGCAGTAAATAAGGTCTCTGGTTTTCATGGTTCTGCCTTTCTTTTCTTTTGTGATGGGGCAAGTGTATCACAACGCGCCCTTTCTGTCAACCTCAAAATCAAATATGGTTTACAGCAAATAATGAGTGCGCTGTTTACCATCTCCGCACAGTAAAACCATATCAACCGGAGCAGCTCACTTCCCGCCGCCAGCAAACAATCGTATCGGCGGAGAAAACAAAAGGGCGGGATATATCCCGCCCTTTTGTCATTCAAACGTTGAACCGGAAGTAGATCATGTCGCCGTCTTTAACCACGTAATCCTTGCCCTCGCTGCGCAGCAGACCCTTCTCCTTGGCCGCCGCGACTGAACCGCAGGCGATCATTTCGGTGAAATTGATCGTTTCGGCGCGGATAAAGCCGCGCTCGATGTCGGAATGGATCTTTCCGGCGGCCTGCGGCGCCTTGGTGCCGTTTTTGATCGTCCATGCGCGGCATTCATCCTCGCCATACGTCAGAAAAGAGATGAGGCCGAGGAGCGAATAGGAGCACTGGATCAGGCGATCAAGGCCGGACTTCTCGATCCCCAGCTCCTCCAGAAACAGCGCGCGGTCCTCGCCGTCAAGCTCGGCAATATCCTGCTCCAGCTTGGCGCAGATCGGCAGCACCTCCGCGCCTTCCTTTGCCGCACGCTCGGCAACAAGCTTATAGTAAGGATTGGACTCCTTATCGGCAAAGCCGTCCTCGTCCATGTTTGCGGCGTAGATAATAGGCTTGAGACTCAGAAGCTCGGCGGTCGCAATCAGCTCAGCATCCTCCTTGCTGTCCGTTTCAAAGGTGCGTGCGCTCTTCCCCGCGTCAAGGTGCGCGGCAAGCGCCTTGAACACCTCTGCCTCATGCAGGAATTTTTTGTCGCCCTTTGCCATCTTCACCGCCTTTTCCACACGGCGGTTCACCATTTCAAGGTCAGCCATGATGAGCTCCAGATCGATCGTCTCGATGTCGCCGATAGGATCGACAGGGACATTGGTGCTTGCGTCGGCAACGACGTGCATAATATTCTCGTCGTCAAAGCAGCGCACAACATGAACCACCGCGTCCGTGCGGCGGATATTCTCCAGAAACTTGTTGCCGAGACCCGCGCCCTGACTCGCGCCCTTGACAAGACCCGCAATATCAACAAACTCAATAACGGCGGGTGTTTTCTTCTTCGGATGATACATTTCGGCCAACTTGTCGAGCCGCTCGTCCGGAACGGCGACCATGCCGACATTCGGCTCAATGGTACAGAACGGATAGTTGGCGCTCTCCGCCCCCGCATTGGTAATTGCATTGAATAATGTGGACTTGCCCACGTTAGGAAGTCCGATGATGCCCAATTTCATAAAAGCAAATCTCCTTTGCTGTATTTTCGGCTTAATATTGTATCATCGGCGTGCAAAAAGTGCAAGGGTGATTATTTTTCTCCGCTTCCTTGACAAATAAAATAGTTGTAGTATCATCCATTTAGTTGATGGCACAACTATTTAGAAAGAGGGACGAGGAATGGACATTACCCGCCGCAAGATCACAAAAATTGCACGTGAGGTCAGCAAATTCACCGTGCGAACGCTACGTGCGGACGGCGTGGGGGCCGGTGAGTTTGACGTGATCCATGCCGTGCGAAAAAATCCGGGCATTACACAGTCCGAGGTCTGCCGCATCACCGGACTGGACAAAGGCGCTGTCGCGCGCCAGACTGCCAATCTGGAAGCCAAGGGCTATCTGCGCCGCAGTGAAAACCCTGCCGACGGCCGCAGCCGTCTGCTTTATGCCACTGAGCGGGCGGAATCCCTGAAAAGCTCCAAGGCGCAGATCGAATCAAACTTTTACGAATGGCTGGCCGAGCCGCTGAACGCAGATGAGCGTGAAGCGTTCACCCGCACGCTCGACATGCTCTATCAGCGCTGCAAGGCCGAAAGCAAGGCAGATTTCCCCGAAATGAGCCGTCGGATCCGGGAGGATAGGGAAAATATCTAATCGTAAGAAAAAATGTCACAAGCTATGGCTTTTATCGTGCTCTTCGGCATCGTGAGTCTGTTCTCCGGCATGACCCACGAGGGCGCATCGAGCATCCGTGGCGCCTATCTTGCGCTGCTGGTCGCCAGCGCGGGCACGATCGGCTTCATCTCCGGTCTCGGTGAGTTGATTGGCTACTCCATGCGCTACGTATTCGGCAAGCTCACGGACAAGTCCAAGCGCTACTGGCCCATGACCATTGCGGGCTACGTACTCGATATTATCGCCGTGCCTGCGCTCGCGCTCGTTGGCGAGCACGGCTGGGTAGCCGCCTGCGCACTGCTGGTCGTACAGCGCATGGGCAAGGCCATCAAAAAGCCCGCAAAGGACACCATCATGTCCTTTGCCGCCTCACAGGAGGGCGTGGGCAAAAGCTTCGGCATTCAGGAGGTGCTCGACCAAATCGGTGCGTTCCTCGGCCCCGTGCTGCTCTACCTTGTGCTTCTCTTCCGGCAGGACGGTTCAGCCTTTGACGCTTACGCCCGCTGCTTTGCCTTCCTTGCTATCCCCGGCGCGGTCACGCTGGTTCTGCTGCTCATCACGCGGAGCAAATTCCCGAATCCCGAGCATTTTGAGCCGGAGCCGAAGGAGTATGTCCCCTTTAAAATGAAGAAGGAGTTTCTCCTCTACATCGCAGGCATCAGCCTCTTTGCCTTTGGCTTTATCGACTATTCCATCATCATCATGCACGTCTCGCGCGTCTACGCGCACCTCGGCTCTGCGCTGGCCGAGACGACAGAGCTGGTCAACAGTGGCACGATGCCGCTGCTTTATGCAGGCGCCATGCTGGTGGACGCCGTCGCGGCACTGGTGTTTGGTCTGCTCTACGATAAAAACGGTGTGCGCGCGCTGGTATGGTCGACGCTGCTCTCCGTCCCGTTCGCCATCTTCATTTTTGCCTTCAACTCTGTTCCCATGCTGCTCCTCGGCATCGCGCTCTGGGGCGTCGGCATGGGCGCGCAGGAATCCATCCTGAAGGCAGCTGTGACGAGCATGGTGCCGAAAACCAGCCGCTCGACCGGCTACGGCGCTTTTGAGTGCGCCTTCGGTGCGTTCTGGTTCCTCGGCAGCTGGCTGCTGGGTGTGCTTTATGACGTGAGTATCCCGGCCATGGTCGTCGTCTCTGTGCTCGCACAGCTTGCCGCCATCCCGCTCTATATCGCCTCGAGCCGCCTTCATAATGCATAAAAAGAAAGCATCCGGCTGAAGCCGGATGCTTTTCATTTTGTTTTTAAAGCAGGATCTTCTCCGCAAGCATCATCATCAGCGGCATGGTGATCGGCAGGAAGAGATTGGAATGAAGCACGCTCTCGCTGGCAAGCTCAGACGAGCGGTCATAGCGGACGGCGAAAATGCTCACGGTCGTCGCCACGCTGCACCCCAGGATCGTGATGATGCACAGGCACACGATATGATCCCAGCCCGTAAAGTGCAGGAGAAACGTGCCGAGCAGCGGCATCACGATCCCGCGCAGGACGGTGACAAGATACAGCAGCGGCTTGCGCAGCGCATCAAGCAGCGGCTTTCTGGACAGTTGGCAGCCGATGATAAGCATGGACGTCGGCATGACGCAGGCCCCGAAGCGGTTGAAAAACTGATACGGTGCGCCGGTAAACTTCCAGCCGAAAGCAAGCATGACGATCATCGTCAGTGTGGAAAGATTCAGCGGCGTAAGCAGTCCCTTGATCTGTTGGGCCAGACCATGCTCCCTTTCCCTGCGGAAGCTCTGCATCACCATAAAAAAGAGGTAGAGCGTGGAACTGGGGACGGACAGTGCCGCCAGCACCGCGCCCTGTGTGCCGAATACGGCCGAGCACAGGGAGATCCCCATGAAGCCGTTGTTCGGGTAGGCCACGCTGCGGCTGAAAACAAGCGTGTCATCCTCGCTCAGTTTCAGTGTCTTTGCCGGCAGATAGGCAAGGAAGGTAAAGAGGAAGAAGCAGGCCAGATACGCCAGAATGACCCCCAGCGCCTTGGAAAACGGCATGTCGCCGAACTCTCCGCTGGCCGCGGCCAGCACGTTGCAGGGAAAGAATACATCCAGCAGCAGCTTGGAGAGAAGATCGCTTCCTTTCTGATCGACAACACCCTTTCGTCCCAGAATAAAGCCGAGCAGGATCATGCAGGAAAGGATCAAAACCTGCGTTAAAACAGTGTATGCCATGGAAAAGCTTCTCCCTCATTCTTAAAATTTCTGCGCCCGGGCAGTGCACATCCGCCCCGGCGCATTTGCGTCAACCGTTGTACTTTACCAGAAAAAGGAGCCTTTGTAAACTACAAAAACAATGAAAAAAGGTTCGTCTTCGACGAACCTTTTTCCTTACAGCAAAACCGAGCCGGCACCGGCAGCCTTACAGCCGCTGCACGCGCAGCGCGCGGATGGCGTTGAGCACCGCGAGCACCATCACGCCGACATCGGCAAATATGCCCATCCACATGTTGGCATAGCCGACGGCGACAAGCAGCAGGCACAAAAGCTTGACGCCGAGGGAAAAGACAATGTTTTCGTGCACGATGCGGATGCACTTGCGGGAAATTTTAATCGCCTTGGCGATCTTGAGCGGATCGTCGTCCATCAGCACGACGTCAGCCGCCTCGATGGCCGCGTCGGAGCCCATCGCACCCATGGCGATGCCGATGTCCGCGCGGGAGAGCACCGGCGCGTCGTTGATGCCGTCGCCGACAAAGGCAAGCTTCGCGCCCTCCGGCTCGGCAGCCAGCAGCTCCTCCACCCGGGCGACCTTGTCGCCGGGTAACAGCCCGGCATGCACCTCATCAACGCCGAGGTCCTTTGCGACCTGCTCGGCAACCTTTTTGATGTCGCCTGTGAGCATGACGGTCTTTGTGACGCCCGCCGCGCGGAGCGCGGCAATGGCCTCGCGGGAGTGCGGCTTTTCCAGATCGGAGATGACGATGTGGCCGGCGTACTCTCCGTCCACCGCGATGTGGACGATGGTGCCGACGCTGTGGCACTCCTGCCACTTCACGCCCAGCTCATCCATCAGCCGTCCATTGCCCGCGGCAATGGAAACGCCGTCCACGACCGCTGTTACGCCGCGGCCGCTGTGCTCCTGAATGTCCGTGACACGCTCGCGGTCAAGCTCTCCGCCGCAGGCGCGCTGAAGGCTCTTACTGATCGGATGCGAAGAGGCGCACTCTGCAAGAGCCGCATATTCCAGCAGCTTCTCCTGCGCCATGGGGCTGTGGTGCACGGCGCTGACCTCGAACACACCCTGCGTAAGCGTACCGGTCTTGTCGAACACAACCGTTTTGGTTTGGGAAAGCGCCTCGAGATAATTTGAGCCCTTGATAAGCACGCCCTCCTTGCCCGCACCGCCGAGGCCGGCAAAAAAGCTCAGGGGAATGCTGATGACCAGCGCGCAGGGGCAGGAAATGACAAGGAATGTCAGTGCGCGGTAGATCCACGTGCCCCAGTTTGCCGCCGCACCGGAAATCGTCAGGACAAGCGGCGGCAGAATGGCCAGCGCAAGCGCGCTGTAGCACACGGCGGGGGTATATACGCGGGCAAAGCGGGAAATAAAGCTCTCCGAGCGGGATTTGTGGCTGCTGGAATTTTCCATCAGCTCCAGAATTTTGGAAACTGTGGATTCGCCGAACGCCTTCGTCGTCTCGACCTTGAGCACACCGGTCATATTGATGCAGCCGCTGATGATTTCGTCTCCGGCCTTTACATCGCGCGGCAGACTCTCGCCGGTGAGCGCGGCGGTGTCAAGCGATGAAACGCCCTCGACGACGCGTCCGTCGATTGGCACCTTTTCACCCGGCTGAACGACAATGACCGTACCGACTGCCACATCGTCCGGATCGATCTGCTCAAGCTTTCCACCGCGCTCCACATTGGCATAGTCAGGGCGAATGTCCATCAGCGCCGTGATGTTCCGGCGCGACTTGCCGACCGCGTAGCTTTGGAACAGCTCGCCGATCTGATAGAAGAGCATGACCGCGACCGCCTCGGCGTAGTCACCGCTCTTTTCGTAGACCGCCAGTGCAATGGCGCCGATGGTGGCCACCGCCATAAGGAAGTTCTCATCAAACACCTGATGGTTGCAGACACCCTTCCACGCCTTGCGCAGGATATCATATCCGACCGTCAGGTATGCCGCCGCATAAAGCACGGTGGACACGGCCAGCGGCATGGGGATCAGCTTCGCCGCAAGGAACAGCACTGCCGCAACCAGAATGCGCCGGAGCATTTTTTTCTGTTTCTTCGTCATGGGTAAACCCTCCATAGAAGTCCGCCCCGAGGCAAAGCCTCAGGGCGGGGCGTTTTACAGGTAGATCTCGCAGTCGTCCTCGACCTTTTTGCAGTTTTTCAGGACTCTTTTCATCACGCTCTTGGGATCCTGCCCCTCGGCAAATTCCACCGTCATCTTCTGCGTCATGAAGTTCACAACGGCGCCCGCAACGCCCTCGGTCTTTTTCGTGGCCTCTTCCATCAGGTTCGCGCAGTTCGCGCAGTCCACTTCGATCTGATAGGTCTTTTTCATAAGGAAATCCTCCATAAAATTTCTTGTGTCTTAAACAATTAAGCACTTGTTTAATTCTTATGGCCGTACTATACTGAAGATACTCGAAAAAGTCAAGCGCTTCGTCGCGTTCTCTTCCGAACGGGCGAAAAGTCCTGCCAAATGGGACATCCGCACAGAACAGGAGGAACCTTATATGGAGTCGTATCCGCTTCCCCACCAGCATGAAGAATCTGCTCATCTCAATGAGCTGGAGAGCTACCTTCACAAAACGGAGCATTTCCAAACCATCGCGCTGGTCTTCCGCCAGCTCTCGGACGCAAACCGCGTGCGGCTTTTCTGGCTTTTATGCCACTGTGAGGAATGCGTGGTCAACCTATCGGCCATGATGGGGATGAGCTCGCCCGCGCTCTCGCACCATCTCCGCCAGCTGCGCGAGAGCCGGCTGATCGTCAGCCGTCGTGACGGCAAGGAGGTCTACTACAAGGCAGCGGAGAGCGAACAGGCACAGCTTCTCCACCGCATGATCGAGCGGACAATGGAGATCTCCTGCCCCGAGGAATATGCGGATGTCGCCGATGCGCCGCATCTGCCGCCGCTCGACGCACATGTCGGCGAGGAAGTGCATGGGTGCAGCACCGAGCAGATTGAGATCATCCGCCGCGTGCACGAGGCGCTGACGGAGGATCTTTCCAGCCGCATCACGATCGACGAGCTCTCACGCCGCTTTCTGATGAACCCTTCCACCATGAAGGAGGTCTTTAAGGCGGTCTACGGTCAATCCATCGCCGCGCACATCCGCGAGCACCGCATGGAGCGCGCCGCCGATATGCTGCGCGGCGGCACGGAAAGCATGGCGGCGATCGCCGCAGCGATCGGCTACGAGAGCGCGAGCAAATTTTCCGCCGAGTTCCGCAAGGCCTACGGCCAGCTGCCGACTGAGTACCGCAGAGCGGCGCGGGCAGAGAAAAGATAAGGCTTTCCAGTACGTGGAAAATGCGCTATAATGCGACTATAAACGACGAAACGGAGAATTGAGATTCAATGGGCATTGTGGTTTTGGGTGCGGTATTTGTGGACGTCAAGGGCTATCCTTCCGACATCTATATCCCCGGTGGGCGAAACTCCGGCCGGGTCGAGACCGTGCATGGCGGCGTGAGCCGCAACATCGCCGAGGACATTGCAAATGTAGAGCTTCAGCCGACCTTCATCAGTTTGGTGGATGATACCGGCACCGCCGCCGACGTGGTAAAAAAGCTTCAATCGCATAAGGTCAACACGGACTATATCCGCGTGGCGAAGGACGGCATGGGGACGTGGCTTGCCATCTTTGACAACGGCGGCGACGTCACCGCCGCGATCTCCAAGCGTCCCGACCTGCTTCCCATTCTGGATATTCTGGAGGAAAAGGGCGACGAGATCTTCTCTCAGGCCGACAGCATCGCGCTGGAGATCGACATGGACAAGGAGATCATCAAGAAGGTTTTTACGCTGGCAGAAAAGTATGATAAGCCTGTATACGCAGTGGTATCAAACATGAGCATCGCCGTGGAGCGGCGCGATTTCTTCCGCTCGACGCACTGCTTTGTCTGCAATCAGCAGGAAGCGGGCATTCTCTTTTCCGAGGACTATGACGGAAGAACACCGGAGGAGCTGCAAGCGCTGCTCTCCGCACGCATCCGCAGCGCGCAGATCCCGCGCATGGTGGTCACAATGGGCGCGCATGGCGCGGTCTATGCCTCCGCTGATGGCGAAACCGGCTGGTGCCCGGCGAAAAAGGTGAACGTCAAGGACACTACCGGCGCAGGCGACGCCTTCTTTGCCGGCGTGACCATCGGTCTGACCTACGGCAAAACAATGGCGGAGGCCTGTGAAATCGGCACGCGTCTGGCCGCGTCGGTCATCTGCACGTCGGAAAACGTCTGCCCGCGCTTCCTGCCGAGCGAGTTTGGTATCGAACCGGGCGGGATGGAACGCGAGCAGCTCTCTCTGGAGCTGTGAGCAAAGGTCTTTCATACAAAGAAAAAGCGAGGAGCATTGCGATGAAATACGATTTTACGACCTTTTATGACCGCCGCGGCAAGGACGCGCTTGCGGTAGAATGTCCCCCGCCGGGGATGCCGCGCGACCTGATGCCGCGTTTCTCCGCCATTCCGATGTGGGTGGCAGACATGAACTTTGCGACTGTCCCGACCGTGCAGAGTGCCATTGCCGAACGGCTCGGGCATCCGCTTTTCGGCTACTTCCGTCCCCGCAGGGAGTATTATAATGCCATCATCCGCTGGCAGAGCGAGCGCAACGGTACCGATGAACTGGCAACAAAGCACATCGGTTATGAAAACGGCGTGCTTGGCGGCGTGGTCTCGGCGCTGAGCGTGCTGTGCTGCCGCGGCGACGAGGTTCTGCTCCACGCCCCCACCTACATTGGCTTTACCAGCACGCTGGAGGCCAACGGCTACCGCATTGTTCACTCCCCGCTCGTACAGGATCAGGACGGCGTGTGGCGCATGGATTATGAGGATATGGAGAACAAGCTGCGCAGGCACCACATCCATGCCGCCATTTTCTGCTCGCCGCACAACCCCACGGGCCGCGTGTGGGAGCGCAGGGAGATCGTGCGCGCAATGGAGCTCTACCGCAAATATGACGTGCTCGTCATCTCCGACGAGATCTGGTCCGACCTGACGCTTTTCGAGAACCGGCATATCCCCACGCAGAGCGTCAGCACCGATGCGCGCGAGCGCACGATCGCGTTCTACGCGCCGTCCAAGACCTTCAATCTTGCGGGACTCGTCGGCTCGTATCACATCGTATACAACGACTATCTGCGCGAGCGGCTCGAGCGCGCCGGCGAGATGAGCCATTACAACGAAATGAACGTGCTCTCAATGTACGGCCTGATCGGCGCATACTCTGATGAGGGGCGCGAATGGGTGGCCGAGCTGCGCGAGGTACTGGGTGAAAATGTAGACTGGGCCTGCCGCTATATCGCAGACCATTTCCCCGGCGTCTCCGTTTCGCGTCCCGAGGGCACTTATATGCTCTTCATCGACTGTGCCGGCTGGTGCACGGCGCACGGCAAAACCATGGACGAGCTGCTGCGTGCGGGCTATGAGGCCGGCGTTCTCTGGCAGGACGGCCGCGCGTTCCATGGCGCAAGCCACATCCGCATCAATCTCGCGCTTCCGAAGGCCAAGCTGGAAGAGGCCTTTACACGGCTGGATCAGTACGTCTTTAACATCTAAATATAAAAAAAGAGGAGAGAAGGACAACACCTTCTCTCCTCTTCCCATTTTTCTTTAAAAGACTTTCCCCAGTGCGTCCGCGCGCTCATAAGCCTCCGCCATCCGCGCCTGCGCATCGACGCGGTCATCGTCCAGTCCCTCGGCACAGAGCAGCTCGAACTTCGGGATGCCGAACATCGCGCACAGCGCCTTGAGCTCGTGCGTGCCAACCTCCATCCACGACGTTTCGGGCAGTGAATAATCCCCGCCGCGGGTCGTGACAAGCAGCAGCTTCTCCGCGCGGCAGCGGCCAACCAGACCGTTTTCCTCATATCCGAAGGTAATATCACGCATGGAAACCCGCTCAAGATAGATCTTCAAAATTGCGGGGAACGACAGCTCCCAGAAAGGCGCGGCCATTACAATGCGGTCGGCATGGGCAAACTGCCGCGCGTCGGCAAACATTTCATCGTCAAGCCTGCCCTCCGCGGCCAGCGCGTCCCGGCGGGCCAGCACCTCTGGATACTGCGGCTCGAGCCGATCGCGCATCAGATCGCGGCGGATGATCCCGTCCGCCGGATGCGCCGCAGCGTAGGCCGATAAAAAGCGTTCAGCCAAAGCGCGCGAACGGGATTCCTCCCCACGCACGCAGGCGTCCACAAACAAAAGCTGTGCCATAAAAAATACAGCCCCTTTCCATTAAAGCAAATCAGTTTTATTATAGCGGTAATTTCCCTCCACGGCAAGAGAGCGGCAAATTTTTGCGCAGCAGTTGCCAAATGAGAAAAAATAGCGTATCATGCAGCTATTGTAAATTTTCCCACGGATCGGAGATACACCCATGTTCTTTTATATGAACCCTATCCTAATCGCCGCGGCGATCGTTCCGGCGCTTTTTCTGCTCATCAAGGTCTATCAGGCCGACCGGCTGGAGCCTGAACCGTCAGGCCTGCTCCTCTCTCTGATCTTCCGCGGGATTCTCGCCACAGCCGTCGCGCTTGTGCTCGAGCAGCTCGGCTCCACGCTGCTCGGACGCGTCTGCGCGGAAAACTCACTGCTCTACAACATTGTGATGTATTTCGGCATCGTAGCCTTTTCCGAGGAGGGTGCAAAGTACGTGCTTCTCCGGCGGCGGACATGGTACTCCGGCGCGTTCAACTGTCAGTTTGACGGCGTGGTGTACGCAGTCTTTGTTTCGCTTGGCTTCGCCCTGTGGGAGAACCTGAGCTATGTCGCCATGTACGGCCTCGGCACCGCCCTGATCCGCGCGGTGACCGCCGTGCCGGGGCATGCCTGCTTCGGCGTTTTCATGGGCGTTTACTATGGCCGCGCCAAGCGCTACGATAACGACGGCGATTACGCCGCGTCCGGTCTTTGCCGCACTCTGGCCGTCCTGATGCCGGCGTTGCTCCATGGCACGTATGATTTTATCGCAACAATGGAATCCGGCAGCGGCGAATGGGTCTTTCTCGTCTTTGTTCTCGTGCTCTTCACCGTGTCGATGCGCCTGACGCGCCGCGGATCCCGCAATGACCGCTATATTGACGATGGCCCGGAGTTTTTCTGAGTACGTCATTCATGCGCATCCTGTAATGTTATCAAAAGGAGGGCGAAAGCAAAATCTTTCGCCCTCCTTTTTCGTCTCTATGCAGCCTCCAATCCCCCGAAGAGGCAGAGGTCAGTTCTTCTCCGCACGTTCAGCCGAACTCGAGATGCTCCAGACCGTTAAGGCGGCAGAGCGTATTGATGACCGCGAAGATGATGACCGCACCGAGATTGGCTGTGGTATTGTCCTGATCGAAGCGGGGCGAGATCTCGCAGATGTCGAATCCGCGGACCTTGCGCGTACGCAGGACATGCTTCAAAAGCGGCAGCACGACCTCGGGATCAAGACCGAGCGACTGCGGCGCACTCACGCCGGGCGCAAAGGCCGAGGAAAATACATCCGTGCAGACCGTGACATACGCATCCCGGCAGCGGTAGAGGAAGGTATCCATGCGCTCTAAAATTGACTCTATATTGCTGCCCTGAATATCCTTGGCCAGAACATAGTCCACACCCAGCTCCTCCGCTTTTTTGAAGAGGCTGACGGTGTTGCTGTGCTGCTGAATGCCGATGGGAAAATAGTGGTACGGCGTTCCCTCGGCGCGACAGAGATCCGACATCTGCAAAAACATGGTGCCGGAGGAATTTCCCATGTCATAGGGGCGTAGGTCAAAATGCGCGTCAAAGTTCACAATACCGAGCTCCGGCGTCTTCCCGTTGTCCTTTAAATAGTTGTGCTGACCCTGAAAATGGCCGAAGGTTGTCTCGTGCCCGCCACCGAGCACGATGGGAAAGAGCTTGCGGCGCAGGATCTCCTCCACCGCAAGGCCCAGCTCGCGCTGCCCCTCCTCCAACGAGATCTCATCGCAGACGATATCACCCGCGTCAAAAAGCTTGACCTCCTGCGAAAAGGTGCATGGAAGGTTCGACATCTGACCGCGCACAAAATCCGGCGCAAGCGCCGTGCCGGTACGGCCCTTGTTGCGCGCAACGCCCGTATCGCTGCAAAAGCCGATGAACGCAAAGCCGAGCGCTCCATCAAACAAAGCGCCGCTGCTGTTGAGGTCGAGCGGCTGCACCCACTGGTGCCAGCGGAAAGCGTCATAGTCGCTCTCACTGTCCACGCGCCCCTTCCAACAGGGCATAGCGCTGACATAATGATCTAAAAGCATGAACATCACACTCCTATTATAATGAATAATGGTCTTTACTCGTCCAGCTTGAGCACGGCAAGGAACGCTTCGGTCGGCACCTGTACCGTGCCGAGGTTGCGCATCTTTTTCTTGCCCGGAAAAGGTTTCCGCCTTTTCCGGCGGCTGCGCCGCCGTGATCTGATTCACGCCGCTGACAGCGGCGGTTCGCTTACGCTCACAAAGGGCAAGAACTTACTCGTCCAGCTTGAGCACGGCAAGGAACGCTTCGGTCGGCACCTGTACCGTGCCGAGGTTGCGCATCTTTTTCTTGCCCTCTTTCTGCTTTTCCAGCAGCTTCTTCTTGCGCGTGATGTCGCCGCCATAGCACTTGGCCAGAACGTCCTTGCGCATGGCTTTGACCGTCTCGCGCGCAATGACGCGGCCGCCGATGGCAGCCTGCACCGGCACCTCGAAGAGCTGGCGGGGAATGTTATCCTTGAGCTTTTCGCACAGCCGGCGCGCGCGGGGGTATGCCTTGTCCTTATGGGCGATGAACGAGAGCGCATCCACCTGATCGCCGTTCAAGAGTATATCGACCTTCACAAGCTCGCTCGGGCGATAGCCGGAGAGCTCGTAGTCGAGCGACGCATAGCCCTTTGTGTTGGCCTTGAGCGCATCAAAGAAATCGTAGATGATCTCGTTGAGCGGCATCTCATAATGCAGCTCAACGAGGAAGGTGTCGAGGTACTGCATATCCTTGAATTCGCCGCGCCGCTCCTGACACATGGGCATGATGTTTCCGACATAATCTGGAGGGGTGACGATGGTAACCTTGACGTAGGGCTCCTCCGCGTGCTCAATAACGCTGGGGTCGGGATAGTTGTGCGGGTTGTCGACACGCACCATCGTGCCGTCGGTCTTGTAGACCTCGTAAATGACGCTCGGTAGTGTGGTGACAAGGTCGAGGTCGAACTCACGTTCAAGACGCTCCTGAATGACCTCCATGTGCAGCATGCCGAGAAAGCCGCAGCGAAAGCCGAAGCCCAGCGCAGCGGAGGATTCCGGCTCGAAGGTCAGGCTCGCGTCGTTGAGCTGAAGCTTTTCCAGCGCATCGCGCAGGTCTGGATACTTGCTGCCGTCCTCGGTATAAATGCCGCAGTATACCATCGAACGCACCTTGCGGTAGCCCGGCAGCGGTTCGCTCGCAGGATTTTCTACACCCGTCACGGTATCGCCGATCTGCGTTTCATGCACATCCTTGATGCTGGCGGTGAAATAGCCGACCTGCCCCACCTCCAGCTGCGCGGCGGGCTCAAGACCCAATGGGCGCATGAGGCCACATTCAAGTACTTTGAACGTCGCGCCGGTCGCCATCATTTTGATCTCCATGCCGGGTTTGATGGTGCCCTCTTTAATGCGCATATAGACGATCACGCCGCGGTAGGCGTCGTAATAGCTGTCAAAGATCAGCGCCTTGAGCGGTGCCTTCGGATCCCCCTTGGGCGCAGGCAGATTGTGGACGATATCCTCGAGCACTGCGTCAATGTTGATGCCGAGCTTTGCTGAGATCTCCGGCGCATCCTCGGCGGGGATCGCCAAAATGTTCTCGATCTCCTCCTTCACGCGCTTTGGATCAGCGGCGGGGAGGTCGATTTTGTTGACTACAGGACGAATTTCCAAATCATGCTCCATGGCGAGATAGGTATTGGCCAGCGTCTGTGCCTCAATGCCCTGCGAGGCGTCCACGATCAGCAGCGCACCCTCGCAGGCGGCGAGAGAGCGCGAAACTTCGTAGTTAAAGTCCACATGTCCCGGCGTGTCGATGAGGTTGAGCGTGTAGACTTCACCGTCCTGCGCCGTATAGTCAAAGGTGACGGCGCGGGCCTTGATGGTGATGCCGCGCTCGCGCTCGAGGTCCATATTGTCGAGGATCTGATCCTCCATTTCGCGCGCGGAAACAGCATTGCACTTTTCCAGAAGGCGGTCAGCCAGCGTGGACTTGCCGTGGTCGATATGCGCGATGATCGAAAAATTTCGGATGTTTTGTTCGTTCATAGACGTGCTCCTGTTTTCATGGATTTTTAAGCAGACCGGCCGCCGCCTCATCAGCTGTGTGCAGAACCTGCGTCAGGCTCTGCGCAAGTCCCGGATATCCCGCCGTAAGCGCCTCGGCGTCCATAGCTGGGAACGCACCGTCCGCTGCGGCGTGCGCCTCCAGTGCGCGATGGTAGGCCGCGCGGCTTTGCAGCATGGCCGCATCGCTCATTCCGGCGGAAAAGGCCGCGGCGTCCATGGCAAAAAAGGCATCTTTCTCTCCCGCGGCACGGTGCAGCGTGCGGTAGAGCGGATAGACTGCCGCACCGAGGCACTGTCCCGCCGCGGCGATCGCCTCGCGGCAGTTCGTTTTACCCAACAGCTCAAAGAGCAGATTGATGGAATTTACCAGCAGCTTTTTTTGCAGCGTGGCCGCAATGCTGCCGCGCAGACTGCCCTTTTCGTCGCTGGAATCGTACAGTTCTTCATAGTCGATCAGCCCGCCGTCACGGTCAAGTGTGCGGCCGAGCAGATAGTCCGCGGAAACATGGTAATAATCGCAGGCCTTCCTCACAAAGGCCAGTCCCGGTTCGCGGACGCCGTTTTCATAGTGGCTCAACAGCGCCTGTGAAATGCCGAGATCGGCGGCCGCCTTGCGCTGCGAGACCTCCTTTTCCTGACGTAGCAGCGCCAATGTTCGTGAAAAATCAGCGTTCATGTGAATATACCCTCTCTTAAAATTACAGCATGTAGAGTATAGCAGGCTTTATACTGTTTGTAAACAAAAAGAGCCGCACCGGCGGCTCTTTTTCTCTCGATTTTTCTTACGTTCGTTCAGCCTTTGGGAGCTTTTTCTCCGCAAGCTCCAAAAGCGTCTGACGGAAGCCGTACCGTTCTGCCAGCACCTTGGCCTCGCGGATGTTTCTCTCTCCACCGCGGCGGTTCTTCACACAGCGGAGCATGAGATTCTTGGGCGAGTGGGCAAAGTCGATAAATTCGATCACGTCCACACTGTAGCCCATGTCCTCGAGCACGGCGGCACGGATGGAATCCGTCAGTAGAGCAGAAAACCGCTCCTGCAAAAGCCCATGGCGCAGCAGCACGTCAAAATCGCCGCCCTTATGAATGGTGGCATTGACCTCATGCTGACAGCATGGCACGGAGAAGATGTGCTTCACGCCCTTTTCAACAGCGTACCAGAGCGCATAATCCGTGGCGGTATCACAGGCATGAAGCGTCACGACCATATCCACATGCGTGTCGGCCAGTGTGTCGCGCGTCACGTCGCTCACGACAAAGCGCAGGCCGTCATAGCCATACTTCTGCGCAATCTCGTTACAATGCTCCACCACATCCTCCTTGAGGTCATAGCCGAGAATAGTCGCCTTTACGCCGCGCTTGACCGTGAAGTAGTAATAGAGGATGAAGGTAAGATATGACTTGCCGCAGCCGAAATCCAGAATGGTGATCTCGCGCTGCTCCATGGCGGAAAAAGCATCATCCACCAGTTCAATAAAACGATTGATCTGCTTATATTTGTCGTACTTCGCCTTGACGATGCGGAAGTCCGGCGTAAATACCCCGAGATCGACAAGAGCCGGGATGCTCTCACCTTCGGCGAGAATGTATTCCTTTTTGCGGTTATGCGTTTGCAGCGCGGCTGCGCGCTGCGTTTCTCCCTTCGCTGTACACCTGTAGCTGCCGTTTGTTTTACGGATATACTGCCGCGTCTCCGTTTCGGTGCAGAGCACAGCCTGCATGTAAAGCCCATCCAATTCCTGCGCGAACACCTCCGGCAGCTCGCCTCTGGTCATGTTGCGGTGGTGGACCTTCTGGCCCTGCTGGTATTCGAGCTGAAAAAACGCCTTGCCGCGCAGCGTCAGCGGGCGGATGGTCACCTTGGAGCAGCCGATGCGTGCAAGCGGCTGAGAGAGCACAGCCTTGGTAAGCGTATCGAGCCGCGCGGTCAGATCGTCGAGAACGATGCTCATGCGCCGAACCTCTCTTTGAGAGCAAGGTGCGCCGCGTAAAGCTCGTTCTTGCTATATGTGTTGTTGTCGTCTTTGAGAAGAAGCTTGATTGCGTCCTTCGCGGTGCAGTCATTCTGCACCATGCAGTCCACCAGCAGCGCTTCCGGTGAGGAAACATGCTCGACCTCGGTGATAAGGTAGTCCTCCTCCACCTCGCAGAGAAGCACATATTCACCCTTATCATAATTGCCCTTGGCCAGCAGCTGATCGCGCACCTCGGCAGGCGTACCGCGGAAGGTCATCTCGTGGAGCTTCGTCATGTCGTTGCACAGGCAGAGCTTCACACCGGCATTTTCCGCGATGAAAAACTCCACCGCGTCCATGATGCGCTTGGGGCTCTCATAAAAGCAGTAGGTGTGCGTGTCGCCGCGGCGCATCATGGCAAGCGCGCGGCGGCGGTCTGCCGCTTCACGCGGGAAAAAGCCAAAGAAAAAGAAGGTCGAAAGGTCAAAGCCCGAAATGGACAGCGCCGTGACGGCGGCACAGCAGCCCGGCACGCCGACCACACGGATGCCCGCGTCGATGGCGGCGCGGATGAGCTCGTTACCGGGGTCGGAGATGCAGGGCGTGCCCGCGTCGGTAATGACGGCAATGCTCTTTCCCTGCTGAAGCTGCTCGATGAACCATCTGGCCTTGCCGTATTCGTTGAATTTGTGGTTGGCGGAGAGCTGGTTGCCGCGGATGCCGAGCTTGTTGAGCAGTACCACAGAGCGGCGGGTGTCCTCCGCCGCGATGATATCCGCTGTTTCCAGAATCTGACGGCCGCGCTCGGTCATGTCGCGCGAGTTGCCAATGGGTGTCGCCACAATATAAAGCGTGCCGACCGTGTTCCTATCTTCCATGATCTTCTCCTTAAAACAGCATGACCTGATCGGGGTCGTCTCCTTGTCCGATGGCGCGCAGCTGTTCCGCGTTCTTCTCGCTCAATGCATCGGCCACCGCCATCTTGCGCAGAATGTTGCGAACCGTTTTGTCAAATTCCGTCCCCTCGCGGTAGTCGGCGGGGAAGATAAAATCCACGCGCCCATCCTGCAAAAGCTTCTCCACGCCTGCACGGTTGCTCTTCTGATAGACCGCGATAGCCTGTCCGCCGTAAGCGCGCATCATCTTCATACACGGCACGTCGGAAAGTCCGTCTCCGATGTAGACCATATTCGTAAACGGCACACGCTTGGAATCGTCAGGCATGGAGTCATTGAGTTCCTTATCGCGGGCGATATCAAGGATCCCCTTGTTGATGCGATAGACGAACTGCGTCTTGTTCGTAAAGTTGACGTCCAGCTTCGGCCAGGCGGCAAGGCCGTTTTCATCGTAATAGAACTCGCAGGCATAGATCTGCTTGAACTCGTGGGCGATGCCGCTGCCCTCGATGATCTCACGCAGGCCCGAGGAGATGACATAGTGCTCCACGTCCACGCCAAGCACCTCGCCGTAGGCCGTGATGCGCGCGAACCACTCGCGCACACCGGGAAACAGCTCGATCGCCCTGCCCGAACGGACAAGATAATCGCGGTCAAGGCGAATGCCCTGCGCCGCGCACTCGCGGATCATCGTGTACATGTAGGCAAGCAGACCGTCCATTTTATTCTCGTAGCCAAAGCCGTTGGCTTTGGCCCAAAATTCCGATGGCGTATAGCCAAGGGACGGAATGAAGGCATAATCCTCCATATCCGTGGTGCAGAGCGTCTTATCAAAATCGTAGAGAAAGGCAACGATGGGGCGTTTTGTCATGGCGTCCTCCTGAATCAAAAAAGGCGGTCGACCCGCCTTTTCTGAACTGCTTTTATTCCTCGCCGCGGTAGTTGCGGCCAAATTTCAAATCACTGAGCTTGAGCACATGCGAGGCCTCCTCAAGGAAGGGGTTGCCCTCCCCCGCATCCTCCTCCGGCTCCTGTTCTGCCGCGGCAGGCGTCTGCGCTTCGGCAGCAGGAGCGGTCTCCTCCGTCCGGCTTTCTTCCGCCGGCTGGAACGAAGCCAGAATACTTGCCTCGATCTCGCTCACGACGGCTGCGGGCTTTGCCTCTGTATCCAGCGCCTTTGCCGGCGCAAGCTCCATTTCCGGCAGCTCCTCGAGCAGCTTGAGCTCGCGGCCATACAGCTCGCGCACCTTGGCAAGGAAGTCCGCCGTTTCCGCCTTGGCGGCGTTCAACCGTCGCTGCTCCTGCACGACCTCGTCATGCAGCACGCCGATCTTCTTCTGCGCCTCGCTCTCAGCCTCAGCCAGCACAGCCTTTTTCTTTTCCTCCGCCTCCTGCACCATGGTGTTCGCCATTTTCTGCGCAGTCAGCAGTGCGGCGCGCATGGCGTCCTCCGTCGAACGGTACTCTTCGACCTTGTCGACAAGGATCTTCATTTTCGCCTTGAGCGCGGTGTTTTCCTTATAAAGTGCCGTGTAATCGTCGGTCAGTTCGTCAAGGAACTCATCGACCATCGCCATATTGTAGCCGCCCATGACGGCCTTGGCAAACGCATGATTGGAGACTTCCTGCGGTGTCAGCATCTCTTCGCCCTCCGTCCCTTATAAGTACAGCCCATTGTTCTCCAGCTCGTCGATCAGGTCGCCCATGATGTCGACGTGGTAGGGCGTGATAATATAGGTGTTGGCCGCAACCTTCTTGATCTTACCCTCACCGGCATAGGCCACGCCGGAGAGGAAGTCGATTAGGCGGCGGGCAATGTCCTTGTTCGTGGATTCCAGGTTAATGACCACCGTGCGTTTTTCCTTGAGGTGGTCTGCGATCTCGCTGGCGTTTTCAAAGCGCTCGGGCTTGACGAGCACTACCTTGAGCTGCGTCGTCGCATGAATGTTGACCACCTTGTTGCGCCGATCCTCGTCGCGGTCGCGGTCACGATCGCGGTCGCGGCGGCTGGAACGCTCGTCGGCAAAGGCGCCCGTGTCGCGCGCACCCAAATCCGAGAAATCGTCCTCATATTCTTCGTCCTCATCCTCATAGGGATGAGCCCATTTTTTCAAATCATCGATCAGGCCCATGGCAAAATACCTCCCCGCTTCAAATCGTATAATTGCGTGCGCCGAAAATTGCCGTGCCTACACGCACCATCGTCGCGCCGCAGCGAACGGCGTCCTCATAGTCGCCGCTCATACCCATGGATAGTATATCGAGTTTATTATTATACAAATTTTCATTGATGTCAACAAAAAGCGCACGGACTTTTTCAAAATACGGTACACTGCCATGCTCCTGTGTCACGACCGGTGGGATCGCCATGAGCCCGCGCAGCTGCACATGGGAAAGTGTTTTCGTCTTTTCTGCCGCAGCCGGAAGCTCAGCCGGGGAAAATCCGCTCTTTGCCTCTTCCTCGCCGATATTCACCTCAAGAAGGATCGGCTGAATGATGCCGAGCTTTTCCGCCTGCCTGTCGATATCGGCCAGCAGCTCGTAGGAGCCGACCGATTCGATGAGCGCGACCTTGCCGACAACCATCTTCACCTTGTTGCGCTGAAGGTGGCCGATGAAATGCAGCGGCGCGCCGTCATAGGCGTTTTCCGAAAGCTTCTGTGTCATCTCCTGTACACGGTTCTCACCCAGCGCGTCGATGCCCGCGGCAATGGCCTCGCGGCAGGCCGTAGCGTCGTTCATTTTGCTCGCGCCGACGAGCGTGACCTCGCCGGGCTCGCGGCCGGCGGAAGCGGCCGCCGCGGCGATCCGCTCTCTTACTTCCTTGATGTTTTCCTGAATGCTCATGCTTATTCGATCACCTTTCCGTCATATAGATCGTTCGCCGAGATGATGACCTCGTCGTTGACTCGCAGTGTATAAAGCTCAATGGCGCTTTCGCTCGTGGAATCGATCGTCACAGGCCGGACAAGGCAGTAATCCTCGCCCTGCCAGAGCACGTCCATGGGCTTAAAGTAGGCGCGCAGGCCGACGCGGCAGTACACGCCGCTTTGTCCGCTCTCATCCACGCGCAGCGCATTTTTCGGGATGCGCAGGCCCTCATAGCGTGTGAGGATCAGCTCCGCGTTCTGCGCGCGCAGAAGCGTCACATAGGCCAGATGGCTGTCGGCACGCAGCACTACGACGGAGCGGCTGTTCTCGGCCTGTCCAATGCGCTCGACCGTCATATCAAGGTCGAAATCCACGCCCGTCGCACAGCGCAGGCTGACAGCCTGTCCCCTCTCGAGCCGCGCGGCATCCGCCTCACGCATCACCGTCACAAACCGCCACTGATTGCCCGCGATCACCTTGCCGACCGTCGTGCCGACGCTCTCCGGCGCAATGACGTCATACTGTCCGACGGTCATCTTTTCCAGCACCGCGCTCGTCAGCACCGATTCATAACCGTCCGCCACTGCGCTGTAGGTTCCGGCAAAGGGTGCGCGGATCGTCTGTGTGCCGCCCTCAAGGCTGCTCGAGAGCGCCGCCTCTTCCTGCTTGAGCTCGCTGATGCGCGCACTGATATCCTCCGCGCCGTCATAGGCATACTCACGCTTGAGCACGGCAGTCTTGAGCTCCTCACCCGCGCTTTCGACGGACGACCAGCTCTCCGAGGCGAGCGCGGCGCGCAGCGCAATCAGCTCGGTTCTGATATCGCCGTCGAGCTTGAGCGCCGTTTCCGCATCCTTTGCAGCCTCGCGCGCAAACTGAAGCTGCTCAAGCTTGGTGCGCAGCGCACGAAGCTCCCTGTGGCCGGTCAGCGCACTCTCGCTGCGGTAAACGGTGGCGAGCGCGCCGTTTGCCGGCACGCGCTCGCCCTCCGTGCGTTCGATCTCCAGCAGCGTCTCGCTGCATTCAATCACCTGCTCGTCGCGCACGACCCAGCCGGTCACGGCGATGGCATCCTCACTGGAATAGGCGTAAACAAGCGTTGTGGTCTGCGGATCAAGGAAATAGTGAAACACCTGCACGCCGAAATAGGCCGCCACGGCCAGCGAAAGAAAAACGAAGATCAATTTTGTGGAAAGGGATTTTGTTTTCATATCCACCTCGGGTGTCTCCGCCCTCAGGTCAGTTCTCCTCTTCCTCCGCCTCATGCAGATCGATGGGCGAGAGCGGCGCAATGGTCGAAATCGCGTGCTTGTAGATCATCTGCTGGCGCCCTTCGCTGGTAAGTACAACGGTAAAGCTGTCAAAACCGGTCACGCTGCCGCGCATCTGAAAGCCGTTGACCAGATAGACCGTCAGTGGCACGCCCTGCTTGCGGGCCTTGGTAAGGAAAACGTCCTGAAGGTTTGCTGTCTTTTTCATGTTGGTGTATCCTTTCTTTTTATTGGAGCAAAAGCCACAGCGGCTTTCCTCCGTCTAAAGTCAGGATACGCCATTCCTTTGAAGGATTTCTGTCGAAAATTGTAGGGCGGCGGCCATTTCGCGGCTTTTTTCCCAATAAAACCAGTGAATGTCAGGGTTCCGCCGCAGCCAGGTAAGCTGCCGCTTGGCATACTGGCGTGACCGGAGCTTGATCTCCTCCGCCGCCGCGTCCAGCGTACACACACCCGCCAGACAGCCGAAGCACTCTTTATAGCCGATGGCCTGCATCGCCGTCGCCGTGCGCGGCAGGCCGCTCTCCACCAGCACGCGCACCTCGTCGAGCAGGCCCTGCTTCATCATTTCATCCACGCGCCGGTCAATGGCGCGCTTCATGTCCTCGCGGTCACGGTAGGCAAGACCGATGTAAATGGGCTCATAGCGCGGCGGAATGGCTTTTGTCTCAGCGTTATGCGCCGACATGGTCTTTCCTGTCTCGCGGTAGACCTCCAGTGCGCGGATGACGCGCTTTTTATCGTTTGGGTGGAGCGCCGCGGCGCTTTTGGGATCGACGGCGGCCAGTTCGGTAAACAGTGCCTCGCCACCCTCCGCCGCCCAGCGGCGCTCAAGCTCCGTGCGAACCGCACTGCCGGCCGTGCCGGAAGCAAAGCCGTGGCCGCGCAGCAGCGCATCAAGATACAGCCCCGTGCCGCCGACAAGGACCGGCAGTTTCCCGCGCGCAAGAATGTTGTCCACACAGGCGGCAGCATCCACAGCGTAGCGCGCTACCGAGTAATCCTCGTGCGGGTCGACCACGCCGACCATATGGTGCGGCACACCCTGCATTTCCTCTTCCGTCGGCGCGGCGGTGCCGATGACCATACCGCGGTAGAGCTGCATGGAATCGCAGGAGACGACCTCGCCGTCAAAGGCCTTGGCCAGCGCGACGCCAAGGCCGGTCTTTCCGCACCCGGTCGGGCCGACAACACATACGACTTTCGGCGGCATGGTTTCTCCTTTCCGCGCTCACGCGCGCTTGAACATTTTTTCCAATTCGTATTTGGTCAGCTTTACCGCTACAGGGCGTCCGTGCGGGCAGAATTTCACCTCGCCGGACTGCACCTTGTCCACCAGCACGCGCAGCTCACGCGTATCGCTCTTCCATCCGCCCTTGATAGCGGCCTTGCAGGCCATGGTGTGCAGCAGCGCGTCGCGGGCGCTCTCGGGATCAGCGTGGTGCGTCTCAACAAGGCGCCCGGCCAAATCCTCAAGGCTCGCCGCCGCATCCTCGGCGGCAATGTCGGCAGGCAGCGCGCGAATCAGGATCGCGCCGTCGCCAAACTCCTCGCACTCAAAGCCGAACTCGCGCAGCAGCGCGAACTGCTCGGTGAGCGCGGCGTACTCCGCCGCGGCAAACTGCGCGACCACAGGGGTAAGCAGCTGCTGCGACATGATCGGCTCAAGATTTGCCTTAAAGCGGTCAAAATTGATGCGCTCGTGCGCGGCGTGCTTGTCAATGAGCCAGACGTTTTTCTCCGCATCCTCGCAGACGATATAGGTGTCGAGCACCTCCCCAGCGATGCGCCATGGGATCACCGGCTCCGGCTCGATCGCAGTCTGCTCCGGCTCAACAGGCTGCCCGCTCACGCTCTGCGACGCAAAGAGCGGCGCAGTCTCCGCCGGTGCGGGAGCTGTTTCCCGCTCCGCAGTGCTTTTCTTCGGTTCGGAAACGCTCTGCGGCGCGGCATCCACGCGCTCCTTCGGCGGCATAAAGGCAGCCTCGACCATCTTCGGCAGGATATGTCCCGGTTCCGCCGACAGTCCGCTTTCAGCAGGCACCGCCTCACGGCGGACATAGTCACTCACACTCACGCGCCCGCTCAGCTCGCTCGCAGTGGATGACACCGTGATAAGCGGCGCTTCCCGCTTCGGCGGCTCCGTCTTTCCACTTCCGCTCTGCGCGCGCCATTCCTGCGCGCTCATGCTGCGAAAGAAATCCTGCTGCTTCTGCGCCGGCGCCGGTTCGGGGCGCGGGCGCTGCGGCTCCGGCGCACCGTCACGGTCGAGCGCATCCTTCGCCGCATGATACACCAGATCAAAGATCTGTTTTTCGTTCAAGAACTTGACCACCGTTTTGGCAGGGTGGACGTTCACATCCACCATGTCCGCCGGCAGCGTCACGTCGAGCACGCAGCCGGGAAATTTGCCTTTCATGATGCGGTTGGCGTAAGCCTCCTCCACAGCGGCGGTCAAAAGCTGAGACTTGATAAAGCGGCCATTGACGAAGAACGTCTGCATCCCACGCGTGCCGCGCCCCGCAAGCGGCTTTGTCACAAAGCCGTCGACCGCAAGCTGACCGTCGCGGCCGTGGACTTCGGCAAGTGAGAGCGCAAACTCGCGTCCGAGCGCGGCGTAGACCGCGCTGATGCGCTTTCCATCTCCGGGGATATGCAGCTCCTCACGCCCATCCTTGATGAGGCGGAACGAAATGTCGGGATGCGAGAGCGCGATATGTGCGGTAAGGCCGGTGATCGCGGTCGCCTCAGCGCGGTCCTGCTTCATAAACTTCAGCCGCGCGGGTGTGTTGTAGAAAAGGTCGCGCACGATCACGCTCGTTCCCCCAGGGCAGCCCGCCGGCTCGACGGCAAGGGGCTTTCCGCCGTCAAGGTGCAGCGTCGCGCCGTCCGGAGCGCCGGACTGACGCGAAAAAATGTCAAGATGGGAAACGGACGCGATGGCGGCAAGCGCTTCGCCGCGAAAGCCGAGTGTGCCGATGGCAGCAAGGTCGGCGGCGGTATGGAGCTTGCTCGTCGCATGGCGCAGAAAGGCGGTCGGCAGCTCGTCGGGCGCAATGCCGCAGCCGTCGTCCGTCACGCGGAGATAGGTCAGCCCGCCGTTGTGCAGCTCGATCGTGATATTCTTCGCGCCCGCGTCAATGGCGTTTTCCAAAAGCTCCTTGGCAACGCTTGCCGGACGCTCAACGACCTCGCCGGCGGCGATCAGGTTTGCAATATGAGGGGATAGCTGTTCAATATGAGGCATTCTCTTCTCCTTATCCGACAATGGCCCACAGGGCCAGCGCATTGACGGTCGCGTGCAGCAGGATCGACGTCCAGAGCGTACCGGACTGATCGAACGCCCACGCGAATACCAGCCCCGGCACAAGGTATTGGAGCATCAGAATGAAATAGCTCCAGTCCCACGCCGAGAGCGCAAAGGTCCATACGTGCATGAAAGCAAACAGCACGCAGGAGACGACATAGGCAAGAATACGGCTTTTCTCCTTCAGGCAGCCAAACACCAGCCCCCGGAAGAGCACCTCCTCCACAAAGGGGGCGAGAAGGACAACGATCAACACCGTCAGACGCGGGGCGGCGTTAATGGAAGCTGCGATGGTCGTATCATTGAGATTGGTGCGGCTATTGAATAGGATATTCGTCACACGGTAGAAGAGCTCATTCGCGCCGTAAAACACCAGCAGTCCGACGCAGAATGTCGCCATCGCACGGTTGGCGCCGCCGAGAAAACGGCTGGTCGTGTGCGCAAGGAAGGAATGGAAGAGCAGCAGCACGACGGCGAAGAGCACATAGTAATAAATGATATTCGCCAGCGAATCGCTGATCTTTGTATCGAAAAGCACTTCAACGATATTGAAAATTTTATTGGCCAGCAGCGGCAGCACAAGCAGATATACGATGAAAAAGATCGTACCGGCCACGCGCTCGGTCTGGTTCATATGGGAAGTTGCGGCTTTTTTTGCCATGGGGTATGCCCTTTCTGTCTGTGTGGGTTAATTCTGCAATTTTTTCTTGATCTCGTAGAGAAGCTGCATCGCCTCGATGGGCGTGAGCGTGTCAAGCTGGGCGCGGCGCAGCGCGTCGAGTGCCTCGGCCTCGCCGATGGCCTCCAGACTGACCTGCCCGCGCTCCTCCCGTGGTGGAACATAAGTCCCGCCGGCTTCCAGCTCCTCGAGTATCTTCTTTGCGCGGGAAACGACCTCCTTCGGCAGTCCCGCAAGCTTGGCGACCTCGATACCGTAGCTGCGGTCGGCCCCGCCGGGAATGATCTTGCGCAGAAATACCAGATCCTCGCCGCGTTTTTTGATGGCGATGTTGTAGTTCTTCACGCCCGGAAGCGCACCCTCGAGCTCGGTGAGCTCGTGATAATGCGTGGCAAAGAGGGTTTTCGCCCCCAGCTTTTTCCGGTCGGCGCAGAATTCCAGCACCGCGCGGGCAATGCTCATGCCGTCGAAGGTCGAGGTGCCGCGCCCGATCTCGTCGAGGATCAAAAGCGAGTGCACCGTCGCCTGACGGAGGATCTCGGCGACCTCGCTCATCTCGACCATGAACGTGGATTGTCCGCCCGCAAGGTCATCGCTCGCGCCGATGCGGGTGAACACGCGGTCGACCACGCCGATGCGCGCAGCGCGTGCGGGAACGAACGAGCCGATTTGTGCCATGAGTGTAATGAGTGCGACCTGACGCATATAGGTGGACTTACCGGCCATATTGGGACCGGTGATGATGGCGACGCGGTTTTCCTTCTCGCCCATGTAGGTGTCGTTCGGCACGAAGAGCGCGTCCTTGAGCACACGCTCGACCACCGGGTGGCGGCCGTCGTGAATCTCGATCACGCCGGAATCGTCCACCATGGGGCAGCAGTAGTTATTCTTCACCGCGACGTCGGCAAGCGAGGCAAGGGTGTCGAGCTCCGCGACCGCGGCGGCAGTCTTCTGGATGCGCTCGGCGCTCGCGCAGACTTCGTCGCGCAGAGCGGAAAAGAGCTCGTATTCCAGTGCGTTGACACGCTCGCCCGCCGTCAGGATCTCCTGTTCGAGGTCCTTGAGCTCCTGCGTGATGTAGCGCTCGCCGTTGACGAGCGTCTGCTTGCGGATGTAGGTATCCGGCACCTGATCCTTGAAGGAATTGGACACCTCGATGTAATAGCCGAACACCTTGTTGTAACCGATTTTGAGCGTGCGGATGCCGGTGCGCTCCTTCTCCTTTGTTTCGATGGAGGCCAGCAGCCCCTTGCCGCCGGAGAGGATATCGTGCAGGCGGTCGACCTCAGCGTTGAAGCCCTTGCGGATGAAGCCTCCCTCGCGCACGGAGAACGGCGGCTCGTCCACGATCGTCTCCGCAATTCGCGCGGCCACATCCGTGAGCGGGTCGAGCTCGCGTGCAAGCTCGCCGAGCCTGCCGGAGGTAAAGTGCGCAAGCTGCTCCCGCACGGCAGCAAGCTGCTCAATGGAACTGCGTAGCGATACAAGGTCGCGCCCGCCCGCTGTGCCGTAAACAATGCGGCCGATCAGCCGCTCCATATCGCTGATGCCGGAGAGCGAAAGGATCAGTTCCTCGCGCGCCACTGTGTCGTTGACCAGTGCGCCGACGGCGTTTGAGCGGCGCGTGATGGCGCTCACCTCGCGAAGGGGGCGCTCAAGCCACGCTCTCAGGCAGCGCGCGCCCATGGCCGTTTTCGTCTTATCGAGCACCCAGAGAAGGCTCCCTCGCTTTTCCTTACCGCGAATGGTCTCTGTCAGCTCCAGATTGCGGCGGGCGGAAAGATCCAGCTCCATAAAGCGCCCCTGTTCGTAATATTCAAGGTCGCTGATGTAGGAAAGGTCGCTCTTCTGCGTCTCGTGCAGATAGCTCAGAAGGCCACCGAGTGCAAGCACCGCAGCGGGATTATTGCGCGGAAGCGAAGCATAGGCATCCTCGCCGTACTGCGCAAGCACCGCCTTTTCCGCCGCTTTGAGATCAAAGCGGTTCTCTCCGCGCTCAATGCGGCAGGAGAGCTTCTCCGTCAGAAGCTCGGTCAGGCTGTCCTCCGCACCGGCTCCCGCACTCAGCACCGCCTCGGCGGGCGAAAAGCGCGCAAGCTCATTGCCCAGATGCTCGACGCGGTCCACACCGGAAAAGGCTGTTACATGCGTGTGTCCCGTGGACATATCACAGAAAGCCGCGCCCGCATTGTTCTCGTCAAGGAACACGCCGCAGAGGAAGTTGCCCCGCCGATCGTCCAGACACGCGCTGTCGATCACCGTGCCGGGCGTGACGACGCGGATAATGTCGCGCTTGACAAGTCCCTTGGCTGTCGCCGGATCTTCGGTCTGCTCACAGATGGCGACCTTGTAGCCCTTGGCGATCAACCGCGCGATGTAGCCGTCGCTCGAATGGTACGGGATACCGCACATCGGCGTCTGATCCTCCGCCGCCTTGCCGCGGTCGCGCGTGGTGAGAACGAGATCCAGTTCGCGCGCGGCAAGCTTGGCGTCCTCGTTGAACATCTCATAAAAATCGCCCAGCCGGAAAAACAGGATCGCATCCTTATTTTGTTCCTTGATCTCGAGATACTGGCGCATCATCGGCGTGAGCTCTGCCATGTCATTCTCTCTCTTTCTCAAAAATCAGATCGTAAATGTCGTACCGGCCGCCATGTAGTCCAGACGGCCGTCCAGCTTTTCGCGCAGCCACGCGTAGGCATCGTCTCCCGTGCAATGGCCAGTAACATAGTGCATCCCCTGCCAGCCGCGCAGCCGCTCGCCCACCGCGTCCACAAGCGCTCTCGGCTCCGACTGTCCCAGCGAGGGATTGTAGAGGTGAAAGCCTGCAAACACATAGTCCGGTGCGCGGCCCAGAATCTCCTGCGCACGGTTGATGATATTCACGATACCGTTGTGCGCGCAGCCGGCAAAGAGCACCGTTTTCCCATTCTCCGTCACCAGCAGATCCTGCTCGTGGCGGAACGGATCGCGCGGGTAGTCCTCCCCGGCTTTTTCGCGCAGCGTGGCGTTGGCCTCGCTCAAAAGCTCGTGTGTTTTGATGCCGGAAAATAGCGTCAACTCGTCATCGATCCTCGTCACGCCCTCGGCCATGACAAAGCGGTCGGCGTATTCATGCAGCTTCGGGTCAAGCCCGATATACGCGCAGCGATCCGGCGTGACGACGTAGTAATCACCGAAGGCTTCCTTTTGAAGATAGACCTTTGCAGTCTTGTTTCCTTCCAAAAAGGTCAGAAGTCCACCGCAGTGGTCGTTGTGTGCGTGGGAGAGAAACGCGATATCCACCTGTGCAAGATCGATATTGAGCGTCTCTGCGTTCTTCCAGAACGCATCGCTCGCGCCGGAATCAAAGAGGATCCGGTGCTCTTTCGTCTCAATATACAGCGAGAGACCGTGCTCGCAGCGGAGCGTATCGCAGGCCGTTTTGTTCTCCAAAAGCGTCGTGACCTTCATTTCGTCTCCTCCGCCTCTCCGTAGAGTGCCCAAGTGTTGCTGTCCAAAATCTTTGCCGTGGCGAATGTGCCGATAAGGGCTTTATCGCCGCGCATGCGCACAAGGCGGTTGCCCTCTGTGCGTGCAGAGAGCGGCCACCCGGCGTCGTCACCCTCGCCCTCGACGAGCACGCGCACGCTCCTGCCGATATAGGCGGCGTGCTTTTCCGCGCTGATGGCATTCTGCGCGGCACAGAGCGCGTCGAACCACTTCTGTTTCTCCGCGCGCGGTGCGGGATCGTCCATCTTCGCCGCCGGCGTACCCGGACGCGGAGAGAAGATAAAGGTGAAAAGCGCATCGAAGCGCACCTCGTTGACAAGGCTCACGGTGTCCATCGCCTCGCTCTCCGTTTCGCCGGGGAAGCCGATGATGACGTCACTCGTGAGCACAAGGTCAGGCATGGCCCTGCGGGCGTAATCGATCAGCTCCAGATACCCAGCGCGGGTGTAGGGTCGGTTCATTGCGCGCAGCACACGGTCGTTCCCGCTCTGCATGGGAAGGTGGAGCTGGTGCGTCACATGGCGGCTTTTCGCCATCGCGTCAAAAAGCTTGGGCGTTGCGTCCTTGGGCTGGCTGGACATAAAGCGGATCCAGTAATCGCCGTCGATCCGGTCGATCTCGGTAAGAAGGTCGGCAAAGTCATAGCCTGTCCCAAGATCCTTTCCATAGCTGTTGACATTCTGGCCGAGGAGCGTGATCTCCTTATAGCCCGCCGCAACCAGCCCGCGCACCTCGCGCACGATATGCTCCGGCTCGCGGCTGCGCTCGCGGCCGCGGACATAGGGCACGATGCAGTATGAGCAGAAATTGTTGCAGCCGTACATGATGCTCACCCATGCGCTCACGCCGCCGACACGGTAGATGGGGATGTCCTCCGCGATGCGGCCCGGCTCGTCATCAACGGAAAAGACGCGGCCGCGCTCGGTGTAGGCGCGGTAGAGAAGCTCAGGAAACCGCCACTCCGCCTGAGGGCCGAGTACAAGGTCTACGTGGCGGTAGGAATTTTTTATTTTTTCCGTCACGCGCGGCTGCTGTGCCATGCATCCGCACAGGCAGATGATCTGATCCGGATTCGCCGCCTTGGTGTGCGTGAGCTGACCGAGCATGCCGTAAACGGTCTTTTCCGCATTCTCGCGGATCGCGCAGGTGTTCATCAATACGATATCGGCGCGGCTCGTGTCATCCGTAAAATCGCAGCCCATCTCGCGCAGCATGCCCATCAGCTGCTCGCCGTCCGCCACATTCTGCTGGCAGCCGTAGGTGTGGACATACGCCAGCGGCTTCGCCGCACGGCGCTCATGCAGGGCGCGAACCTTTTCCATGTATTCCTTCTGCTTTGCCGTCTCTTCGGCGCTGACCAATACCTTTTCTCGTTCCAAAGGGCGATCCTCCCGGTTGATATACTTTAACTAATAAATTATAGCATACCGTCCGCGCCGTGACAAGACGCAGAGTGGAAATTTGTTTCCGCTTCTTTGTTGCGTTTTTTCTCAAAAACAGGTGTTTTCCGCATAAAGTTTGTGCGTGCTGCCCTTGCAATCCTTGTGCGGTCATATTATAATTCTTGATGGAAGATATCTGTTTATTTTAAAGAAAGAAGGTCTTTTCTATGAACCTCTGGCATGATGTTGCCCCCGCCCGTGTGCGCCCCGAGGATTTCCTCGCTGTCATCGAGATCGAAAAGGGCAGTAAAAATAAATACGAGATGGATAAGGAGACCGGCGCGCTGCGTCTTGACCGCATTCTCTACACCTCTACCCACTATCCCGCGAACTACGGCTTTATCCCCCGCACCTGGGCAGACGACGGCGACCCGCTGGATGTGCTGGTGCTCTGCTCGGAGTGCATCCGTCCGC
>JAXYYF010000092.1:0-5728 GCA_037419475.1 bacterium | reverse complement strand
GTGAATCATCAGACCACCGAGCAGCATGGCGGTCGCCATGTCGCCAGGAATGCCGAGCGTCAGCAGCGGGACCATGGCGCCGCCGACGGAGGCGTTGTTTGCCGTTTCCGTCGCGACCACGCCGTCAATGATGCCTGTACCGAACTTTTCCGGATACTTGGAGTGGTTCTTGGCCGCGCTGTACGCAAGGAGATTGGACGTGGAGCCGCCGAGGCCGGGCAGAATGCCGATGCCGAGACCGATGAGCGCACTGCGCACGAAATTGACGATCTGCTCCTTGAATTCCTTTACCGTAAAGCCGAAGCCGCGCACGCCCTTTGTGCTGACCCGAATGAGCTGCGGCTGATCCTTTTTCGCCGACGTCTCGGCAGCCACCATGATCTCACTGAGCGCAAACATACCGATGAGGACCGGCAGAATATCCATACCGGCTTTCATCTGGCTGCTGCCGAAGGTGAAGCGGGCCGCCGCGTCGATGGGCGCCATGCCGACCGTACCGATGGCAATGCCGAACAGACCGGAGAGCAGGCCCTTGACCATCGAGCCGCTGGAAAGCGTCGCGATCATCGTAAGGGAAAAGACCGCGATCGAGAAATACTCATAGTCGCCAAACTGGAGCGCGAGCGCTGCAAGATTCGGCGCCAGAAGGATCAGCACGATGATGCTGAAGATTGTGCCGATGAAAGAATAGAAGATGCCGACGCCGAGTGCCTTCATTCCCTGCCCCTTCTGGGTGAGCGGATACCCATCAAAGCAGGTGGCGACCGAGGACGGGGTTCCCGGCATCCGCAGCAGGATCGCCGAGATCAGTCCGCCGGACACGCCGCCGATGTACACGGACACCAAACAGGTCATACCCATCAACGGGGTCATGGAGTAGGTCAGGGGAAGGAACAGGGCGATCGCCATAGTTGCGGACAGCCCCGGAATAGAGCCAAAGATGATGCCGGCTGCGGTACACAGCAGCATGATCAGAATGCCCTGCGGTGTGCATACGGCAGCCGCGCCGATGGCAAGAGATTGCAGCATGGTTTTACCTCCTTATATAATACCGGTCAGAATGCCGTTGGGTAGCATCAACTGAAGCAGGTTATGGAACACAAAGTAGATCACCACAACCGAGACGACGGAAATGATGAGGAACTTAACGGGCTTGCGCCTCTCCTTGTCGGCCATGATGCACATCTGCAATTCCAGATAAAGGATCGAGCTGATCATAAACCCGAGCGGCTTGAGCAGCGCCACATACAGCAGCGAGGCTGCCAACGTCAACATCGCGCGCCCGTAATCCGGGCCGTCCACCGCTTCGGCTGTCTCCTCGGCTGCATCCGCCGTCTTTGCCGCCTTCTGCTTCTTGACAGCGTTCCATATCTGGCACACCGTCAGGATTCCCATGCCGGCGCTGAGAATGATTGGCAGGAAAGCCGAATTGATCGGGCTGATGCTTGTCCGTTTGATTGGCGGGATCTGTACCGCGTAAACAACGGTCACCAGAAAGTAAAAGAGTGCAACCAACCAATCTTCGTACTTTTCCAACTTCTTGAAATTGCGCTTCATGATTTCCTCCTTTTCCCTCCTTTTGTCTGCTTTGTTCAGAATATGTACAATTTCAATACAAGCATTGTCGATTCTTATCAAATCGCTTGAGGGTATGTCCTATTTTAGTCGCGCATATTGTTAATTTCAAGACAACCAGCGAGAAAAATTGTATTATTTTAAAACATGTTCTTGATTTCTCCACCCAAAAATATATAATGTTTATAAAGAAAACACTTTCCATTCAGGAGGTCTCTTTCATGCACCCTGTCCGCATTTTAGGCATTGCCCCCTACCTCGGTCTGGAACGCATCATGCAACAGCTCGCCGCCCAAAGGCCGGAGATCCAGCTGATCACAAGGATCGGCAACCTGCGCAACTGGCAGGACGCGCTGAACAGCGTCCCCGCCTCCTCGTACGACGTGATCATCTCGCGCGGCGGCACGGCGCGTATGCTCGCGCGCTTCGCCCGCACGCCCGTCATCGAGATCACCACGTCCGTTTACGATATGCTCTGCTCCCTGCGCAACGCGCAGGGCTACACCGGCAAGATCGCCGTCGTCGGTCACTCCAACATCACTGAGCGTGCCCAGCAACTCGCGGAGATCATGCAGTACGACATCGTCGTCCGTCCGATCCGCGTCAACGCAGACCTGCATCAGGCGATCCTGCAGCTCAAACAGGAGGGTTGTAACCTGATCCTAGGCGATATTGTCTCGCAGCACAGCGCCGAGGAGTTTGGGCTCAATTCCATGCTCATCACCTCCAGCGAGCAGAGCGTGCAGGACGCGCTGGACGAGGCCGTGCGGTTGGTCCGCGCGCAGGACGGCTTTGCCGGGCAGAACGAGCTGTTCCGCCAGCTCATACAAAGCGAGTGGGACGAGCTGGCTGTTTTTCACGCCGACGGTCGCCTGTACTACGCCACCCGGCCAGAGAACGCGGAGACGGCCCCCTTCTACGAAATGCTCCGCCAGCGTTTTCTGCACGCGGGCGAGCTGCCGGTGGAGACTGAGTGCGAATGGAAGGGGGAGTTCTGGCGCATCTCCGGCCGCCCGGTCTCCATTCAGCAGGAGACGCTGACCGCGCTGCGGCTGAAGCGGAGCAGCTACTCCCTCTTCTCCAGTGAGAGCGGCATCTCGCTCAGCAGCCAGCAGGAGCTGCAGGCGATCGACGCGCAGTCCGCCTCAATCCCCGTCTGCGTCGGCGCGGTCAGCACCACGATTGAGTCCTATTCGGTCACGCCGTTTCCCGTCCTCCTGCTCGGGGAGGAGGGGACCGGCAAGGACTACGCCGCCATTCAGCTCTACCGTAGCGGACAGAACCGGCAGAATGCGCTGATCACGCTCGATGGTCAGGTGATCTGCAAAAAGCGCTGGAAGCAGCTTCTGGAAAGCGAAAGCTCCCCTCTTCTGAACGTCGGCCTGACCATTTACCTGAAAAATCTGGATCACCTCAGCGACGAGCAGGCGGAGGAGCTGTTTCGTTTCATGGAGAACAGCTGCGCCTATCGGCGCAACCGTATGCTCTTTTCCGCCCAGCGCGACGATAACTACCCCTGCGCCTACCTGCAGGGGCACTTCTCCACCCTCGTCCTGCGGCTCCCCCCGCTGCGCGAGCGCCGCGAAGACATTCCGAGTCTATTATCGCTTTGCGTTAATCAGCTTAACGTCCTGCTCGGTAAACAGGTCATCGGCTTCACAGACGACGCGCTTGCTTTGATGAAGGATTTTCCCTGGGATGGCAACCTCGCACAACTTGACCGCGTTGTGCGCACCTTAGTCATCAAGGCAAATAGTCCCTACATTGACCGCGTAAGCGTTGAGGAAGTTATTCAGGCTGAGCAGCCAAGCGGCAGCGCACCCCACAACGCTCCGGGATATCACTCAATCAACCTTCAGCAAAGCCTTGCAGATATCGAGTACGATATTGTCCGACTTGTTCTGCAGGAGGAAAATAATAATCAAAGCAAGGCTGCCAGGCGGCTGAATATGGGTCGATCTACACTTTGGAATATGTTGAAAAAGCACGGATAGACTAATACCAATATATCACGGGCCATCACCACGGCACAACCGGACGCGGCGCTGAGACAAGTGATGCGCTAATGTACTCGTCGCCGCAAATTCAGCACAAAATATACTGCGGAATGTGCCAGCGATCTGAAGATGTGTATGGGAAGGATATATTGCCAGAAATACATAATCTGCTTTACGGTACAAGTACATAATTTCCCAATATGAAAAGCGGCGCATGGTCATGCCCATGTGCCGTCTGTTCTGGTATTGGCCGGACTTTATACGGTCCACTTCATCTCCGCAGAATTCTCAGAAATCTCAATTCGTTCAATAAATTGCGCGGCAACGATCTTCTTTTCCTCAAAGCTCAAGTCGGAAAAGACGAGTTTCTCCGGCATAGCGGGCCTCGATTTTTCACGCTTGCACGAGGCAAGAATATCTTTTCGTTCCTTTTCGAGGCGGGCAAGCGCACGCTGAAGGTAAGCACCGTTCAGGCTCTCATCGTTGGCAAACGCCTCCAGCAAGCGGTCTGCCTTGCGGTCTAAGGCGTCAAGCTTCTCTGCGTAGACATCCTTCCGGCTCGGCTCGGCCGGTTCACTCGGCGGGCATTCTGCGAGAAGTCTTTCAATTTCCATAGCGACGGCATTTTCCAGCTCGGTGAGATCGGCGCGGATGTCGGCATCGCATCGGGAGAGGTTGTAGCGGCCTGAGCAAATCATACGACGGAGGCCGTTTTTTCTTTGCTGCACGGTGATGCTGTATCCGCATTTGGCGCATTTCATCATACCGCTGAGCCAGCTGTGTGTGCCCTTGCCCGCATTTCCGATTTGTGCGTTGTGCGAGAGCTTGTCCTGACAACGCAGAAAGAGGTCGGAAGAGACAACGCCGGGACTATTCAGCACTGCAAGGTGATGATCCTTGACATCGGTGTACTTCCGGTCGTTTGCCTTTCGTTTTCCATACAGGAGCAGGCCGTGCTCCCCGTCGAATGCACTTTCCTCAGACACGACCTTTACGCCGAGCGAGGCATAGTATAGACGCACCTGAGCGTCCGCATTGACATAAACAGGCGTATGAAGAACTCGGGCGACGCTGACATTATCCCAAGTACTGCGCCGAACACAGGGGATTTTCTCCCGATTCAGCATACCGGCAACACTTTTGAGGCTGGCGTCTTCCTCGGCGTACTTCTCAAAAATGCGGTGGACAATCTCCAACTGCTCCTTGTTCGGGATTAGCGTAGGACTTCCTGTGCTTGTCCGTCCGTTGCGATAGCCGTAAGGAGCAGGTCCACCGGGCCACGAGCCAAGCGCTGCCCGACTGTCATAGTTGTCTTTCACGCGCTCCGCTGTCGTCTCGCGCTCCAGTTGGGCGAAAACCATGATGATATGGAGCATCGCTCGCCCCATGGGGGTTGAGGTGTCAAAGTTCTCTGTCACAGAAACAAACTCGACATTGTGCGCTTGCAGCACGTTCCAAAGCTGACCGAAGTCAGCAATGGAACGCGAGAAGCGGTCGAGCCGATAGACATAGAGCTTGCTGACCTTGTCCGCCTTGATGTCCTTGAGCAATCGCTGAAAGTCGGGGCGATCTGTGTTTTTCCCTGAGTAACCCTGATCGCTATACATGATCAGCGACGAATTGCCGGAGGTCTGGGTACACAGGTCAAGTTGCCCCTTGATGGAAAGGCTGTTCTTCTTTTCGACGGACTGGCGTGCATAAGCGGCCTCGTATCTCATCTTACGCACTCTCTTTTCCGGCAGTCTTCTTCTGCGCCATAATCAGAGCTATGCAGGCGTTGCGAATGTCTTTAAGCTGTGCCGCACGTTCATCCGGCGACTTGCTTTTGGGATGCATGTGCTTGATTTCCATAGGACAGATCCCTCCTGCCTCCAACTTATGAGAAGCCGGTGAAGGAAATGCTACGATTTTATTATCGGACAAGGCCATATCAGATGGACTCCTTTCTTGTATGTGGACAAGAAAACACTGTGTAGGTGCGTTAAATCCTACACAGTGTTCAGAGTCGCTCTGAAGGTTTCCCTTGCACAAATGGAAGCAATCGATTAAGATAAAATACAATCAATCATAGATTTTCATAAAATCAGAGGCGCGTTATGGCGTATATTACACGAGAGCTGGAGCGAAGATTTTAAAGCTCGATGATTTTTTCAAGG
>JAXYYF010000091.1:0-7500 GCA_037419475.1 bacterium | reverse complement strand
ACCGGGCAAAAATAGGGGGCCATGACGCTTCCTCTGTACCGATGTCGGTCAGCAGTCCCTTCAGCTCCGGGTAGGGCATGGAGTAGCGCTGGCTGAGATAGCGCAGGGAGGCACCCAGCTCGCCGTCAGGGCCTCCGTACTGACTGATGATGGCCGCGGCCAGCTTGGGGTTGGGCGTGGCGATCTTCACCGGATACTGTAATTTCTTTTCATAGACAAACATCAGTCGTTCCCTCCCATATCCCACGGCCACGGATTGTCAAGCCATTTGTAGCTGCCCTGCGTCTGATCCGTCTGAAGCAGCGGGCCGTACTTTTCCTGATACTTTTCACGGCCCTCTTGCGCGAGCTTGATATACGACCAGTAAAGCGCAAGCACCTCCTGATCGTCGCGGTGCGTGGTAAGGTAAAGCCCGAGCTCGTCGATGGCGAAGTCGAGCGCCATCAGTTCACTCAGCGCCGTATTTGCGGCGGGGAAACGGGTCTCCAGATCCGCGTGAAAGGGTAGGTTCAAGCCAGGAAACAGTGTGCCGGCCTTGAGCGCGTCCTGCTGCGAATAACGCGCGGGATCATTGCACTGGGTCGGGACATAGGGAAATGCCAGCGGCGCACAGCTGCCGGGCAGGCGGCCTTCCGCCGTAGAGCAGCCCTTGACCGCCGTATCGTTCTTTTCCAAATGAGATTCCTCCTTGCATCAGCATCGAGCATTGCGCTCATACCAGTCTATGCCGGGCAGAAAAAGAGGAAACGGGGGCTTTCCTTTTCACGCCCTGTCTGCTACAATAAAAAGCACGGAAGAATAGATGAAAGCTCCGGCGCATAGCGTTATCGGGGTGAGAAATTTGATCATTCTTCTGCAAAAAAAATTTCTGGCATACGCGTCGGTCTGCCTGTGCGCAGTTCTTGCTGTGCTCTGCATGCTGACGCACGGAGGGCATCCAGCCTTTCGCGCTGAAGAGCTGCGTGTCCCGCCGGTCATTGTGATCGACGCGGGACACGGCGGGGAGGACGGCGGAGCTGTGGCGGCGGACGGAACGGCAGAGAGCGGCATCAATCTGACGATTGCACAGGATCTGGATGAAATATTTCGTTTTCTTGGCTATGAAACAAGAATGACGCGCACAGAGGATGCCGCCATCTACTCTGCCGGTATGCAGACGCTGCGGGAGAAAAAGGCGTCAGACCTTAAAAATCGCGTTATGCTGGTAAACGAAACGCAGAGGGCTGTGCTTTTGAGCATCCATCAAAACAGCCTTCCGTCCTCGCGGCGCGTCCATGGCGCACAGGCGTTCTATGCCCGCACGGAGGGCAGTGTTCCGTTGGCGCAGGCCATTCAGGCCTCGCTCAATACAGCGGTCAATTCAGGAAATGAAAAGAATGAAAAGGCCATCGATCCGAGCGTTTATCTGATGAAGCATGTGAATTGCCCGGCCGTGCTGGTGGAGTGCGGCTTCCTCTCAAACGAGGCGGAGACCGCGAAGCTTTTGCGGGCGGATTATCAATGCACGCTGGCCGTGACGATCGCCGCCGGATTTCTGATGGGCCTGAGTGCGCAGACGACAACATAAGAAGAGGGGATACCCCATGAAAGCAAAAACTGTTTTTTACTGCACCGAATGCGGCAACGAGACTGCAAAATGGGCAGGCCGCTGTCCGAGCTGCGGCGCATGGAATTCCATCGTGGAGCAGACCGCGCCGAAAGCGTCAGCGGCAGGGAAGAGCCGCAGTAAAACGCTTGCACGCAGTAAGGCGCATCCAATCGCCGAGCTGGAGACAACGCAGGAACTGCGCTTTTCTACCGGCATGGGAGAACTTGATCGCGTGCTCGGCGGAGGCGCTGTCAAAGGCTCGCTCGTACTCGTTGGCGGCGCGCCGGGCATTGGCAAATCCACGCTGATGCTCCAGATCTGCGGTCAGCTGTGCCGCTTCGCCAAGGTGCTGTATGTATCCGGTGAGGAATCTCCGCATCAGCTCAAAATGCGTGCCGAACGGCTGAAGGTCGCAAGCGAAAACCTCTACGTTCTCTCTGAGACCTGTCTTGGCGATGTGATTGAATGTGTCAGCGAGGAGACCCCGGATATTCTCATCGTAGACTCCATTCAGACGCTTTATAATGAAGAACTCGACTCACCAGCCGGCAGTGTCAGTCAGGTCAAGGACTGCACGATGGCGCTCATGCAGCTGGCAAAGGGGCAGGGGATCACTGTGTTTGTGATCGGCCATGTCAACAAGGAGGGCTCGATCGCGGGCCCCAAGGTGCTTGAGCATATGGTCGACTGTGTGCTCTACTTTGAGGGCGACCAGCACATGACCTACCGGATCCTCCGTGCGGCCAAAAACCGTTTCGGTGCGACGAACGAGATCGGTGTATTCGAGATGGAGCACGACGGTCTGGCCGAGGTCGAAAATCCATCGGAGATGCTGCTCTCAGGCCGTCCGGATAACGCCCCCGGCACCTGCGTGACCTGTGTGATAGAGGGCGCAAGGCCTGTTCTGGCAGAGATTCAGGCGCTTCTGGCAAGCTCGTCGTATCCGACGCCGCGCCGCACGAGCAACGGCTTTGATTACAACCGTGCAGCCATGCTGCTTGCCGTGCTGGAAAAGCGCGGACAGCTCAAGGTATCTCAGTGCGACGCGTATCTCAACATCATTGGCGGCCTGACGCTGGACGAGCCCGCCGCCGATCTTGCGGCCATTCTGGCGCTGGCGTCAAGCTATCTGGACAGGCCCATCGGCTCTCAGGTCGCAGCGATCGGTGAGGTCGGCCTGACTGGCGAGCTGCGCAACGTCAATAACCTCTCGCAGCGCCTGAGCGAGGTCCGGCGACTCGGCTTTACAGAGTGCATCATTCCAAAACAGCATGGGAACCGTCTGGGTCGTCCGGATGGATTGAAGCTGACGGAGGTGCAGAATATCGGTGAAGCGCTGCGTGTGCTGATGCGGACATAACACCGCTGGCAGAGCGCGGGATATAATGCACACAGGCGCTGCTGCGGCAGGTCGGCATTCCATAGGCTGCGGAATAATGGAATCCGCACCGGCCGTCCAACTGAAAGACACAGTTGGCATGACATAAAAGCTGACTCATTGCAATCAAACCTTTCCGGAGAATATTCGGAAAATGATTTCCGTGGAAATAGTCTGCACACATGAGCGGCGGATTAAACCTTTATTAAGCTACCCTCTTTTGAACAAAATTTTTATTTTGTTCAATTCCGTGTCTCAAATAATCGGGAAGCGCAAGCACTTCCCTTTTTTATGCAACTGATGCAAGCATATCCGCCGCTTCATCTGCGAGGATCAAGATAAACGGCACAGCCGTCCTTGCAATCTCTATTCTTTACCTTGCCCAGCAAAAGGCAAAGAGCGAAGAAAGCGCACACTCGCCATACTACGAAATGAGAATACATGAATGGAACAAGCTCAACACAGGCCTCAGTGCTTACAAATGGGAAGTTGAATGAGAGGGAGACTCCCCCTCTCCCCTCTCTCACTTGACAAGCATGATATACTGAATCTACATCAACAAGGAGATAAATGCCATGTTAGACGAAAAAGATCTGCAAGCCATCAAAGCATTGTTCAACGAGGAAATGGACAAGAAGTTAAACCACATCCATCAGGATATAAAAGAAATGAAAACAGACATTCAAGGCCTGAAAGAATCCGTCGAAGAAATCAGAGGCGCAACCAACTACATGGTCGAATGGATCGAGAAAGTCGAAAAGAAAGTAGACGAAATCGCATAAGAAAAAGAGGGCAAATGCCCTCTTTTCTTTTTGCCCAATTACCGTTGTTCCAACTGTGCCAATTCATTACGAGTCTTGAATCTTTTACAATAAAATCATCAGAAGAACGAAGTAAAAGGCAGATAAAAATGATTGAAAGAAACGGCGTTTCCCGTGTATTAGCTCTCATTTCACAAAAATCTTTATGAGACACCACAGAACATAGCATACGAATACGCCAGCGACCACGACGAGACAAAACGCGGGATAGGAGAGCGAGCATCTCACAAGATTGAATTGACATATCCTTGCTCCCCTTTTATACTTACTTCACAGGAAAGAACTCATCAACTCTGCCATACTGGTCGTAGCAGACCTTGACCGTATCACTGAGCTTCGGAACGCTGCCGCTCAAGTGTGTCGAAAATTTCAAGAAAGGAGAAACGTAAAAGCTGCTTTATGAATGACTATCGTACTGAGGCACCGCCGATTCTGCGTGATTTTTTATCATATCATGAAACGATCAAAGCACACTCGAAAAAAACCGTGGACGAATACTTTCTTGATCTTCGCAATTTTTTCCGTTACCTCAAGCAGACGCGTGACCCATCGCTGCATGGAATGGAGCTTAACGAGATCTCCATTCTGGATGTCGGCCTTGACCTGATTGCTTCGGTCACGCTCACGGATATTTACGGCTATATGACCTACCTCAGTCGCGAGCGTGTGCTGCACCAGAACAGCGATGTGTCCGGATACGGACTGAACGCCGCCTCCAGAGCACGAAAAATTGCAACAATTCGTTCTTTTTACAACTATCTGACCAATAAAGTCCACCTGATCAAGGAAAATCCGGTCAAGGATCTTGATTCCCCGAAGCTGAAGAAAACGCTTCCCAAATATCTGACGCTGGATGAAAGCATACAGCTGTTGTCCTCTGTGGACGGACAAAACCGCGAGCGCGATTACTGCATCCTGACGATCTTTCTCAACTGCGGACTGCGTATTTCCGAGCTCTGCGCGCTCAATATCACGGATATTCAGGATGACGCGCTGCGTGTGCTCGGTAAGGGAAACAAAGTTCGCATCGTCTATCTCAATGACGCCTGTAAGGACGCGCTCCAAAGCTATCTTGCTGTGCGCCGCCCCATCGTCGGGCGCGACCAGAATACCCTTTTTCTCTCCTCCCGCAACGAACGTGTCAGCCGTTCAACGGTTCATGCACTGGTGAAAAAGCACCTGCGTGAGGCCGGACTGGACGCGTCGCAATATTCCTCCCACAAGCTGCGCCATACCGCGGCGACGCTTATGCTGCAAAACGGCGTAGATGTAAAAGCCGTGCAGGAGGTTCTTGGCCACGAGCATCTGAATACAACGGAGATCTACACACATATTGACAACGAGGCGCTGCGCGTTGCCGCAAAGGCAAATCCCTTGTCACGTGTGAAGCCGCCGAAGAAGATGGAATCCTAAAAAGAAGAGGCGGGGCAAACACACCCCGCCTCTTCCCTTCTTTCCCACACTCATGCTCATTCCGAACGGTACACTCCCTCTATATGAAGAAAGCGCGCCCGCCGAAAGTCATAGGTCGACAGAGGGCGGTTGTCGGCATCATAGCTGTGAGCTGCAACAAGGATATCCGCATAGCTGCGCGGATGGTTTACCGCAACGACGACCGGTGAGTGCTGCCACCCGATCCCATCAAAGGAGAGCTGCACGATGTCGCCCGGCTGGATCAGGGAGAACACGACCTCCTGCGCATGCGGTCCGACGGATTGATCTGTGCGTGTGAGGAAGCGGTAGAGATATTCCACCCCTGTCCACGCGGGCGCTTTGTCATTGGCGTTGATATAGTACCAGCCGAAGGTCGGCGTAAAATTCATGATCCCTCCGCCGGCGTAAATGCACTGCGAAGTAAAATTCGTGCAGTCACCGCCGATGTACTCATAATCGTAAAAATGCGGATTGCGTCCGTAGGCCCAAATGTGCGCATAACGCACGGCGGCAGCACGGTCATACGGCGATAGAAACAGCATAGCACATCCCCTCTCCAGTCAGAATATGCGGATCATGCGAAAAATGTACATAATCTGATTGAATGATTGAATTGACTTTGTCCTACTCGTCCGATATACTGAAATAGCTGAATGTAAGGCATTTTATGCTTTGATGCAAGGAGGTTTTCCATGAACACGCAAGAGCTTTCCACCATCTGCCGGCAGGTGCGCCGAGACATCATCACGATGACGGCCAACGCCGGCAGCGGCCATCCTGGCGGCTCCCTGTCGGCTGTCGAACTGATGACCAGCGTTTTCTTCAACCATATGCGCGTTGATCCCAGCAATCCGCACGATCCAGACCGTGACCGCTTTGTGCTCTCCAAAGGCCATGCCGCTCCGTGCTACTATGCCGTGCTCGCCGCCAAAGGATTTATCTCCCGCGATGAGTATGCGAATTTCCGCCAGCTCCACTCCATCCTTCAGGGTCATCCCGACGCCAAAAAGGTCCCCGGTGTGGATGCTTCCACAGGCTCGCTCGGTCAGGGTGTGTCCATTGCCGTCGGTATGGCCCTTGCGGCCAAGCATCTCGGCAAGGATACGAAGGTTTTTGTCCTCGCCGGCGACGGCGAGAGCCAGGAGGGGCAGATCTGGGAGGCCTATATGGCCGCCGCACATTATAAGCTGGACAACCTGACGGTCATGATCGACAACAACGGCCTTCAGATCGACGGCACGAACGATCAGGTCATGAGCCTCGGCGATCTGCCCGCGAAGCTGCGCGCGTTCGGCTTTGACCTTGTCGAGCTGCCCGACGGCAACGACCTCGATGCGATCGAGGCGGCGCTCTCCAAGCCCACCATGCCCGGCAGGCCCAAGGCGATCCTCGCCCACACGGTCAAGGGCAAGGGCGTTTCGTACATGGAAAATCAGGTCGGCTGGCACGGCAAGGCGCCCAACGCCGAGCAGCGCGATCAGGCTTTGAAGGAATTGGAGGGTTAACGAACATGGCTGATAAAATTGCGACCCGCCAGGCTTACGGCGAAGCGCTGATCGAGCTGGTGGAAAAGAACGATAAGGTCGTCGTGCTCGACGCCGACCTTGCCAACGCGACCCAGACCTGCAAGGTCGCCAAGGCGCACCCCGAGAAATTCTACAACTTCGGCATTGCCGAGGCCAACATGGTCGACGCCGCCGCCGGTATGAGCACGATGGGTCTCGTTCCCTTCTGCTCCACCTTTGCGATGTTCGCGGCCGGCCGGGCCTACGAGCAGATCCGCAACTCCGTTGCCTATCCGCACTTCAACGTCAAGATCTGCGCCACCCACGCCGGCGTGAGCGTCGGCGAGGACGGCGGCAGCCATCAGTGCATCGAGGACCTTGCGCTCATGCGCGTGATTCCCGGCATGACGGTCATCTGCCCCGCCGATGCGAACGAGGCCAAGGCCGCGACCATGGCGATCGCCGATTTCGACGGCCCCGTGTATATGCGCCTCGCCCGCCTCGCCACGCCTGTTTTTGAGGGCGACATGGTCAAGCCCTTTGTTCTCGGCAAGGCCAATGTCCTGCGCGAGGGCATGGATGTTGCCATTTTCGCAACCGGATTGATGGTCAATGAATCCCTCATGGCTGCCGACGAGCTTGCCAAGGACGGCATTGACGCTGCCGTTATCAATATCCATACCATCAAGCCCATCGACGCCGAGTGCGTGACGAAGTACGCTGAAAAGTGCGGCAAGGTTATCACGGTCGAAGAGCACAGCGTCATCGGCGGCC
>JAXYYF010000090.1:0-25966 GCA_037419475.1 bacterium | reverse complement strand
CGGCCTTTTATCCCGAGGGCGGCGGACAGCCGTATGACACCGGCGTGCTCGGCGGGGCCGGGGTGCTGGACGTGCATGAAAAGGCGGGCGTTATCACGCATAAGTGCGCCTCGGCGCTCACTGTTGGCGAAACGGTGCACGGAAAAGTCGACTGGGCGCGCCGCTTCGATCACATGCAGCAGCACTCCGGTGAACACATTTGTTCCGGAATGATCTGTGCACGTTACGGCTGCGACAACGTAGGCTTCCATATGGGTGCGGAGATCGTGACCATCGACTTTAACGCCGATATTCCGTGGGAGGAACTGCTGGAGATCGAAGCGGCAGCAAACCGGTACATTTATGAAGATCATGCGATTAACATTCAGCTTCACCGCGGCGCAGAGCTGGATGCGATCGACTACCGCAGCAAAAAGCCGCTGGAAGGCGATGTGCGCATTGTGACCTTCCCGAAGGCGGACTGCTGCGCGTGCTGCGGCACGCATGTTGCGCGCTCCGGTCAGGTCGGCATTGTGAAGTTCCTCTCGGTGCAGAAATTCCGTGAGGGGGTGCGCATCGAGCTTTTGTGCGGCGGACGGGCTTACTGCTATCTCTCCGCCTGCTGGGCGCAGGACGTGGCCGCCGCACAAGCACTGTCCGTCAAGCCGACGGCATGCGCCGCCGCGGTCGAACGTGTGCAGTCTGAGCTTTCCGCCCTCAAGCAGCGCTGTGCAAAGCTGGAGGAGAGCGTATTTGCGGGCATTGCCGCGCGATACAAGGGATACGGCGACGTGCTGTTGTTTGAGGACGATATGGGCGGCGAGAGTGTTCGCAAGCTCTGCGACGCAGTCGCACAGACCTGCGGCGGGCGCTGTGCGGTGTTCGCGGGTGCGGACGGTGCATGGAAATACGCGATTGGTCAGCGCGGCGGCGATCTGCGCGCGCTGACAAAGGAGCTCAATGCCGCACTTTCCGGCCGCGGCGGCGGAAAGCCTGAATTTGTACAGGGCAGCGTCAGTGCCGATCGCACGGCGATCGAAGCGTTTTTTGCCTGAACGAAGGATGGATAAGGTGAAAAAGACGTCTCCTGATTCAGGAGACGTCTTTTCTGCTCTCGCGCCGGGGGATACGGATGGTCAGGAGGATCTCGTCCTCCGTATCCTCACGCTCACATGCGGCGTTGACGCCGGCGCGCTGCATGATGCCCATACCGCGGCGGATGGTGTTTAAAAACAGCCGGACATCTTTAATGACATAGGCTGTGCGGTGCGCGGGCGGTGTGGCCGCCGCGCGGTTTATAAGCGTTTCGATGTATTCCTCCGTCTGCGCGACATTATAAGCGCGCGCGGCGATAACGCGCAGCGCGGCGAGCCGGGCTTCCTCATCGTTCAGGCGCAAAAGGGCGCGGGCGTGCCGCTCGGAAAGGCCGTGCTCGCGCAGAATGGCGGTGCACTGCGGGGAAAGACGGAGAAGACGCAGCTTGTTGGCCACGGCGCTCTGCGATTTGCCAAGCCGTTCGGCGGCCTGCTCCTGCGAAAGACCGTAGGCCTCGATCAGCCGTGCGATGGCGGCGGCCTCCTCCAAATAATGGAGGTCGCGGCGCTGGAGGTTTTCAATGAGCGCGAGCAGGGAGGATTCCTCTTCGTCCGAGCGCCGCACGAGACAGGGAACCGTGCGCAGCCCGGCAAGCTTTGCGGCCCGCAGCCGCCGCTCACCGGCGATGAGCTCGTAGCCTCCATCGCTGCGGCGTACAGTGAGCGGCTGAAGGATCCCATAGCGCCGGATGCTTTCGGCAAGCTCGCGCAGCGCATCAGGTTCAAAGCTGCGGCGCGGCTGGTTTGGGTTGGCGCGGATGGCGTCTGCGTCCAGATAGAGGACGCGATACGGCTGGGAACGGAAATTTTGCAGGATCTCCATGATTCTTCCCTCCTTTTCTGTATTGTACGGGGTGCGGCGCGAAAAGGAGGGCGTATTTTGTCAGGGAATTGGGAAAATTTTTATTTCCGCATTTCGGCTATTTACGAGGCGGGAAAATTCGTGTAAAATGAGCGGAGAATTTCCAAAGGAGGAACGCGGCGTGTCCGGCTATGTTCTGCATTTGAGCGAAGAAGAGAATATCACGCTCTCAGCCGCTGTGACGCGGCGGCTGATCGACAGCGGCGACGGCGACGCTGCGCTTCTTTACATTTGTCTGGTGAAAAACCGCGGGAGCGCCACGCCCGAGACGCTTTGCGCCGCGCTTCATTGGAGCGAGGCGCGGCGGAGCGCGGCGGAGGCCGCGCTTGCACGTATGGGGCTTGTCGGCGTGCCGAAGAGCGTGCCGGAGCCGGTGCGGGAGCCGGAGCGCGAGCGCCCGAGCTATACGCGTGAGGATGTTGCGCGCAAGATCGAAAACGACGGCGGCTTTGCCGCGCTCCTGCGCGAGGTCGAGCGCAAGCTCGGCCCGCTTTCCTCACCGTCGGTCGGAAAGCTCTTGGGGCTGTATGAGGATCTCGGTCTGCCGTCCGACGTGATCTTCCTTCTGGTGCACCACTGTATCGAGCAGCACACTGAGCGCTATGGCACGGGTCTTCCCACCATGCGTCAGATTGAGCAGGAGGGCTATGCGTGGGCGCGGCGGGGACTGTTGTCCACGGCCAGTGCGAATGAATACCTCAAGTCGCTGCGCGAGCGGCGGCAGAAATATCCCGCGTATATGGAGGTGCTCCAGCTCGGAGAGAGAAAGCTTTCGCCGGGGGAAGAAAAGTACCTTGCCGCATGGGTGGATATGGGTTTTCCGGCGGAGACGGTCGCGCTGGCCTATGATAAGACCGTGCTGCGTTGCCATGAGTTCAAATGGTCGTACTGCAACGGCATTTTGAAAAAATGGCATGAAAAGGGGCTGCACACGCCCGAAGAGACGGCAGCGGAGAACACGGCAGCGAAAAAGAAGGAAGAAAAACCGTCCGGCGGTGGACGGAACGACTGGATGAAGCAGTATCTGTAAAGGGGGGAGCGTCATGGCCTATGACGGCCGGCTCATGCGCCGCGCTGCGGCGCGTTTTGAAGAGGCGAAGCAGCGGCGCTCCGCCGTGCTGCGTGAGCGCGAGCGCACGGTATATGCCGCCATTCCGCGCATTGCGGAGATCAATGCCGAGCTGCGCGCAACGATGTCGAAGATCATTGCCTCGGCACTGCGCCGCGGGGCTGATCCACGTCCTGCGATCGAGGCGTTGAAGGAGGAAAACCTGTCGCTTCAGCGCGAGCGTGCGGAGCTGCTCACCGCGCACGGCTATCCGGCGGATTATCTGGAGGACAAGCCGAACTGCCCGCTGTGCGGGGATACCGGATGGCGCGGCGGCGAGGTCTGCTCCTGCCTGAACGATTATTATGCCCGTGTGCAGATGGAGGAGCTCTCGCAGCTGCTCGACCTTGGCACGCAGAGCTTTGAGACGTTTTCCTTTGACGTGTATTCACCCTATCCGCCGGCAGATCAGGACATTTCGCCGCGCGCGAATATGGAGCGCGTGTACGACGCCTGCCGGGATTATGCGTATGAATTTTCCGCGCGCAGCGGGAATCTGCTGCTCTCGGGCGATCCCGGACTGGGAAAGACCTTCCTTTCGGCCTGCATCGCGCGCATTGTAAGTGAGACGGGTCACTCGGTCGTCTACGATACCGCCGCCCATATTTTTGAGCGCTTTGAAGCGCAGAAGTTCTCCCGCGGCGAGGACGGCGCGGAGGAGGACGTGGGGCGTTTTCTGCGCTGCGATCTGCTCATTATTGACGACCTCGGCACGGAGCTGACGACGGAGTTTGTCCGCAGCGCGTTCTACCAGATCGTCAACACACGGCTGATGACGAACAAAAAGACGATCATTTCCACAAATCTTTCGCCGCTTGAGCTCTCACGCCGCTACGGCGCGAATATTCTCTCACGCATTGAGGGGGCCTACCGCATCCTGCCGTTTTTTGGCGATGATATCCGGAAAATGAAGAAATGAGAAAGAGACGCCATGAGGGCGTCTCTTTTCCTGTTTGTTTCAGCTGTATTGCACATGCTCTCGGTAATACTGTGCGCCGAGGAAGGAGAGGTAAAAGCTGCGGTCGGTGTCATTGAGGATGGAGGTGAGCACGCCATCCTGCAAAAACAGCTCGCGCTCGTGAACAAGCGGAGAGATCTCGCGCATGGTGCGGGAGAGCTGCATGAAGCCGGGGCCGTCCCACGCGCACTCATCAAACAGCCGCGCCATCAAGAAGCAAGGGGAAAACTCGCCGCCGTCGCCGATGAAGTCCACACCGAGCGTTCTCTTTGCCGCGCTGTTTGCCCAGATGAGGTATGGCGTGGAATAGTAGTTGCGGAAACCGGTGAGCGTTGAAACGTCAAAATCCACGCCGAGCTCGGCATATACGCTTCCGCCGTTGCCCATCCATGGTTTATGGTCACCGAAGAGCACCAGCACTACGGGCGTATCCCGCCGTTCCAGCTCCTGTGTCAGGCGGACGTATTCGCCGATGGTTTCCTTCACGCCGTTTAAGTAGTTATTGATGATATTGCAGCTTTCCTCCGAAAGACCGGTCTGCCGTGCGGAAACATAGGCGTGCGGCGTGCTGTCGGTGTCGTAGGGACCGTGATTCTGATAGCTTACAGCGAAGGAGAACAGGGGAGCGCCGCCCGCCGCGTCCAGATCGCGCAGCAGATAGTCGACAAGCTGCCGGTCGGAGTGCCATGCCGCCGTGACCGGATCCACCAGCTCTCCGAAGCCGTTTTCGGTGAAAATGCTTTGCTGGAAGCCGAGGTATTCGTTGACATTTTCGCGGTTATAGAACCAGCCGTAGCCGGGGTGTGCATAGTGTGTGGCATAGCCCTGTGCGTCAAAATAGCGCACATAGGAGCCGACCGCGCTGCGGTATTTATCGTGCCGGCTCTCACCGGTCAAAAAGCCCCATTCGGTGTCCACCGTGCCGCCGGCAAAGATGTTCGTGAGCAGATCACCGGAAAGACTCTGTTCCTCCAGCGCGTGCCACGGCGCGTAGACCTCCTGCACTGCGGAGAGTCCCGAGAGCGCATCGAGATCCGTGAGATCGCAGAAGGCCTCCAGCATCACTCCCATGACAGTGACCTTCCGATTGTCGGAAATGTCCGCGTCGGGCAGCTGCGCGAGCAGCGCCTCAGCCTCGCGCTTATTGTAGCCCTCCGGCTTTTCAGGAAACATTTCCGGAACGGAATGGAGGAATGACACGGCAAAACCGCGTGAGAGAAAAACCTCATTATCCGACCAGACGTTGATGAGGCTGTTGTTGGCCGTTTTGCTGTAGATTGTTTCGTTTGTATAGGCTCCAAAGTAAAGCCCGACTGCGAGAGACAGGCAGACTGCCGCGCCAAGCATGCGTGTGCGGGCGGGCAGACCGCCGCGACGCAGAAGGAAGCCGGAGAAGAGCAGTGCGGCAGCCAGCGCCGCGAGCGTGAAAAGGACGGGAGCGGTCAGATCAAAGGTATAGTGTCCCATGATACCCTTTGCCGTACGAAAAAGAAGGATGTCGCTTGCCAGCATCGGGTCGCCGCGCAGCATCACCTTATAATAATTGACCAGAGGCAGCCCCGCGCCGAACAGCGCGCTCACAAGCACGCCGCACCAGCAGCGCCCGAAGAGAAAGTATCCCAGCCACGCGAGCAGAACCGGCGGCAGAAGGTTGAGCGTGAGCAACAGCGGGCGGGTAAAATAGGACTTCAAAAGCTCTAAATTTGGCAGTGAGATGTCTGCGCAGGCCGTCAGCACCAGACCGAGCAAGCCGATGCCGAGCGAGATGAGTGTGAGCAGTACGCCGAGATAGATGTAATGGGCGCGATGCTCTTTCCGACTCGCCTCGGCGGTGGAAAAAATGATATGAGACAGTTTCAAGCTTAATCTCCTCAAAATTCATCAGGATAGCAGAATTATAGCAGGTTTTCGACTAAAAACAACCGCCACTTCCCGCCATATGTCCCAATTCTATCCGGCAAAAGAAAAAAGCATATTGAAATTGCAGGGAGGGTATTGCAATTTTTCGACACAAACCTTATAATTATGCTGAATCTTCGTTATGGAACCTGAAAATTATTTAGGTGAAATGACGAAACATAAGAAAGGGAGAGAAATCATGGAAAAGCTATTTAAGCTTCAGGAGAACGGTACCACGGTAAGAACCGAGCTGCTGGCTGGTCTTACCACGTTCATGACGATGGCCTACATCATCGCCCTGAACCCCAACCTGCTGACCGGGTTTGCGGTCGGCACCCCGCTGTGGAACGGTGTGTTCCTCGCCACCTGCATTGCTTCCGCCATTGGCACGATCTGCATGGCCTTTCTGGCCAACAAGCCCTTCGTGATGGCACCCGGTATGGGCCTCAACAGCTTCTTCGCCGTTGTCGTCGCCAATATCGCCGTCATCAACGATTGTAGCTATGAAAGCGCCTTCCAGGCTGCGCTCGTCATCATCTTGGTTGAGGGCATCGTGTTCCTGATCCTCACGCTCCTCAAGGTCCGTGAGAAGATCGTCGAGGCCATTCCTCTTGGTGTGCGCTACGGTATCGCCCCCGCTATTGGTCTGATGCTCATGAACATCGGCCTTGGCTCCAATGTCGGCATTTACTCCGAAAACGGCGGCCCGTTCTACATCATGCGCGATTTCTTCGGTGCACTCACCCCCAGCGTCATTCAGGGCAGCATGGGCTCCGGCTATCACACCATGGTCCTCACGGCTGTTACAGCCTTCCTCGGCGTGTTCGTGATGGTCGTTCTGGCCAAGAAAGGTGTCAAGGCAGCTGTTCTGCTCGGCATGCTTTTCTCCTCCGTGCTCTACTGGGTCGGCAGTGCGCTGTTCCTGCACGTCAATCCCTTTGCCAGTCTGGCCACGGCGAGCTTTGTGCCCCCCTTTGCCGACATGGTTTCCACCACGCTCTTCAAGTTTGACTTCGCGGGCTTTGTGAACATCGGCTGGTTCACCGCTATCACGCTGGTTATCACTTTCTGCATGATCGACATGTTCGATACCATCGGTACCCTCGTCGGCACGGCTTCCCGCGCCGGCATGGTCGATTCTGAGGGCAACATGCCCCAGATGAAGGAGGCTCTGCTCTCCGATGCGATCGGTACGGTCGCGGGCGCCTGCACCGGTACCTCCACCGTCACCACCTTCATCGAGTCCGCTTCCGGTGTGGAAGCCGGCGGCCGTACCGGCCTGACCGCGCTGACCACTGCGGTGCTTTTCCTCGCCTGCATGTTCCTTGCGCCTGTTGCGGCCATCATCCCCGGTGCTGCGACCTCCGCGGCCCTCATCTATGTCGGCGTTCTGATGCTTCAGGGTCTCAAGAATGTGAACTTCGACGACATGGATCAGATGCTGCCGGTCTCCATCATGCTCATCGGCATGCCGATCTCCGGCTCCATCGGCCACGCCATCGGCCTCGGCCTGATCTCCTACACCTTTGTCAAGGTCCTCTCCGGCAAGGCCAAGGAGGTCAGCGTCCTGACCTATGTGATCTCCGCCCTCTTCCTCATCAAGTTCTTCGCGGTGGTGTAAGAACGCTCACAACAGCATAAGAAAGAGCACCCGAAAGGGTGCTCTTTTCCTGTTTTTGTAACCAAATCGTTATTCTTTTTCCGCCGATCCATGCTATAATACAGTAACTGTAGCATATGCTGCGACGGAATGATTGGATAGCGGGAGGGTGCCGAGAGATGGAAGAGAATATGGGTGCCTTTGAAGAAAAGAAGAACGAGACGACATTGCCGGCGGCCGGGACGAACGAACCGGTCAAGGGCGGAAAGCGGCTGAAAAAGGGCGGAAAAAATGGACGGCTCATTGCCGTGATTGCAGCCGGCGTGCTGGCCGCGGCCTATCTGGGAATTGGCGCGTGGGCGGTCAGTGCGCAGCGATTTTATCCCAATACCAGTGTCAATGGCGTTGCTTGCGGCGGAATGACGGTACAGGAGCTTGCGGCACGGCTGAACGCGAATGCGGACAAGGCGCGGGGCAGTGCGGTCAGCTTTGTACTGCCCGACGGCATGGAGATCGCGCATATCGCCTTTGACGATGTTCCGCAGGTCGATCATACGCCGTGCGCGGAGCGCGCCTTTTACGATCACGGACCGGCACATGACAATATTCTGGCGGCGGGCGCGAAGTATCTGCGCGCGCTGTTTGTGCCGGAGGAGATCATCGCAGGCTCGGAGGGAAAGAGCACGGACGCGCTCCTTGAACTGGCGCATTTTGCCTGCGGGGGCATCTCCTGCGAACCGGTGGAATTTTCCGCCGAGGTGAGGCAGGATGGACAGGTTTATGTGACCAAGCCCATGGGCGGACGGAAAATGACGGAGTGTGCGGAAACGCAGATCGCCGACGCGCTTTTCCGTGCCTATTTCAGCGGCGGGGAGCCGACGGAGTACACGTTGGAGCCGATGACGCAGGACAACGCAGACGGTGCGTATGAGGTCATACCTGCACAGACGGTCGATTTGGCGGCGGAGCGGGAAAAGCTCGTCGGTGAAAAGGTCAACGCAAGCTATGATATTGAGAATGAAAAGATCGTGCCGAGCCATGTGGGCGTGCGCTTTACGCTGGCCGACCTGCAAAGTGCGTATGACGCGGCAGCGCCGTGCGAGATCTTTTCGGTCAAGGCGCAGGTCGAGTTTCCGGAGGTCACGACCGAACAGCTGGAAGAATGCCTGTTCCGCGATGTGCTGAGTACCTACACCACGAAGGTCGGCGGCGCGCCGGGGCGGCACAAAAATGTGCAGCTGACCGCTGAGCGTATCACCGGATATATTCTCAACGCGGGTGACACGATGAAGTACGGCCCCCTCGTCACGCCGTTCACGGCGGCGAACGGCTATTCCGCCGCACCGGGCTATCTCAAGGGGAAAACGGTGGACATGATCGGCGGCGGCGCGTGTCAGGCCAGCTCGACACTTTACGCGGCGGTGCTTTATGCAAATCTGGAGATCGTCCAGCGCGTCAACCATGGGTATGCCTCCGATTATATCGGTCTGGGACTGGATGCGACGGTCGCCGAGGGCGGGCCTGAGTTTGAATTTCGCAACGACACGCTTTATCCCATCAAGGTACAGGCGGATTTCTTCACGAAGGATAAAAAGGACTACATCAAAATCACGCTTCTCGGCACCAAAACAGACGACCACTATGTGAAGATGGTGACGCAGGTGCTCAGCACGACACCCTTTGAGGAGGAGATCGTTGAGACAGACGAGCTCGCGCCGGGCGAGCGCAAGGTCGAGCAGACGCCCTACACGGGCTATCTGGTCAAGACCTACCGCAATGTGTACGCAGGCGACGGCACGCTGCTCTCCTCCACCTATGAGGCGACGAGCAATTACAAATCGCGTAACCGCATCGTGCTGGTTGGCAAGGCGGCGGAGCCGGTGATCGACACGGTGCCGGTGACGGAGCCGACGGAAGATATGGAACCGGTGCAGCAGCCGGATCCTCCTACGCAGCCGGAGTCTGAGTCTCCGGCACAGTCGGTGGATACCGGGTCACAGGAGCCGTTGGAAAATGCATGATAGAGAAGATGCTTCCTTGCATGAGCAAAGAATCATCTTCTGCTTTTTGAACAAAAAAACAGAAGATGATTTGTGCGAGATAGTCGATGTGCTTAATTTTCAAGATGCCGGAATAAAAAATAAGTGTTATCCGGTATTAAAATGAATAGATTCTTGCAAAAAAGACCAAATGCACTTGCATTTGTGAAAGACAGGGTGTACAATGAAAAAACATGAGAGCAATGAGAATATGATTTCTAAAAAATGAGAGGAGTTATTTTATCATGGCCAAGTTTAAAGTCTATTACACCATCGAACTCAACGAGATCGCAACACACATCTTCGAGTCCAACGACTTTGAGGTGAAGCTTTGCGGTCACAACGACGAGGAGACCTATGTCAAGGAGCTCGCCGAGTTCCAGCCCGATGCCATCATGTGCCGCACCGAGCCTGTCACCGCCAAGATGATGGATACCTGCAAGAATCTGAAGGTCATCGGCAAACAGGGTGCCGGTCTTGATAACATTGACATGGATCACGCCAGCGAGAAGAACATTCAGGTCGTCTTTGCGCCTGCCGGCAACGCCAACGCCGTTGCCGAGCATGCGGTGATGCTGATGCTCATGTGCGCCAAGCGCTTTACTTATGTCGACCGTCAGTTCCGCGGCGGTAACTTCCTTGTCCGCATGGACATGGAGCACACCTATGAGCTCGGCGGAAAGACCCTCGGCATGATCGGCTGTGGCCGTATCTCCCAGCTGGTGATGAAAAAGTGCAAGTACGGCTTCGGTATGAACGTCATCGGCTACGATCCTTACCTGACGCAGGATAAGGTCGGCGACCTTGTTGAGCTCAAGGCGACCGCCAAGGAGGTTTGGGAGCAGGCCGACTTCGTGTCCGTGCATCTGCCTGTTGTGGATTCCACCATCCACACCATCGGCCGCGAGCAGTTCGGCTGGATGAAGCCCACCGCTTCCTTCATCAACTGCGCGCGCGGCGCGCTCATCAAGGAAAATGAGCTTGTCGAGTGCCTCAAGGACGGTACGCTGTTCCAGGCCGGTCTGGACGTGTTTGAGCACGAGCCCATTCAGGAGTCCAGCCGCGAGCTGTTCAATCTGGACAACGTCATCATGACGCCGCACATGGCCGCAACCACGGAGCAGAGCGTTCTCAACTGCTGCACCAGTGTTGCCAACGACATTGTTGCCGTCTGCAACGGCAAGGCACCTCAGTGCCCCGCCAACAAGCCCAAGTTCTAAGCGGTTTTCTTTATTTTAACACCGAATAAAATCAGGCAGACGGTCCGTTGGGCCGTCTGCCTTTTTACTTTGTGCGATAAGGCGGAAAAAGCGCAGATTTTCCTCTCTTTTGACGAAAATGCCGAAAATGTCCAAAAAGGGTAGAAATGTTCCAAACATTTGTGATACAATAAGCACAACCAAAAGGTCAAGGAGGCCGACATGGAAGAAAATCCGATTTTAAAGGCGTCGCTCTCAATGGAGAGTGACATTCCGCTTTACGCGCAGCTGACTGGCATTATTAAAAACGCGATCACCTCCGGTACGCTTCGCGTGGGCGATCTGCTGCCGAGCGAGGCGGAGCTTTGCAATCGTTTTGAGATCAGCCGCAATACGGTGCGGCAGGCGATTGGCTCGCTGGAGGAGGATGGCTTCGTCGTGCGCAAGCGCGGCAAGGGAACCTTTGTCGCCGATCCGAGCACGCGGCGCAAGGGCGTGCAGTATTCCTTCACGACGGAAATTTCGTCGATGGGGAAGCACCCTTCCTCCACGCTGGTGGATTTCGATGTTACGCTGCCCACACCCAAGATCAAGCGCCTCATGGCCTTGGAGGATGGCGTGAAGGTCTACCGGTTCACCCGCGTGCGCAATGTTGACGGTGAGCCGCTGATTCTGGAGACCTCCTATTACCCCCAGCATATCTACCCGAATCTGACGCGCGAGCTGCTGGAAACACACAGCTTTTACAGCCTTCTTTACCATGTCGGCATCATTCCCTTCTCCGCTGAGGACAGCTACGAGGCGGTGACGCTGGGCGAATATGAGGCGCGGCTTCTGCGCTGCGCGCCGGGGGCTGCGGCTTTCCACCACCAGCGCCGTACAACAATGGAAAACGGTCTGGTATACGAGTGCACCTCCAGCTATATGCGCGCCGACCGAGTCCGGCTTGACGTTCGCTTCCAGAAGAGCGGAACAAGCTTCGCAAGAGTGGTGGATTAAAAGAGCAAAAAAGAAAGCGGCAGGCATCTGCCGCTTTCTTTTTTGCCGATCAGGCAGTAGCAAATGTATGGAATATTTCAAATTCCTTGTACTATCCATTCGTGAAAAGGCTGTGAAAAACAGAAAAAATGCAACTTTTTTTCGTCATGTGATTTGTTCAAAAGGGGTACAAAAAGCATAAAGAGTGTGCTACGATAGATTCACCGAACAAGGCGGTGCGCCGCCGAACAACCCGAAATGGGATATAGGAGGAAACTCAGCTATGGCGATCAAGGTTGGCATCAACGGCTTTGGCCGTATCGGACGTGTTGTCCTGCGCATCATGATGGAGCATCCGGAAAAGTTCGAGCTTTGCGGCATCAATCTCCGTAAGGCGGATGTGGATTATATGGTCTACATGATCAAGTACGATTCTGTGTTCCGTCAGTTCAACGGAACGGTCGAGCGTGAGGATCAGAACCTCATCGTCAACGGCCACAAGATCCATGTTTTCAGCGAAGCGGACGCGGCCATGATCCCATGGGAGAGCTGCGGCGCGGAGTATATCATCGAGTCCACCGGCGCGTACAACACCACCGAGAAGGCCTCCCGCCATTTCAAGGGCGGTGCGAAGAAGGTCATCATCACAGCTCCTGCCAAGGATGAAGCGACCCCGACATTCGTCATGGGTGTGAACCATATGTATTACCGCAGCGACATGCGCGTGGTGTCCAACGCCAGCTGCACCACCAACTGTCTTGCGCCTCTGGCCAAGGTCGTGCATGAGGAGTTCGGCATCGAGCAGAGCCTGATGTCCACCATCCATGCCGCGACGAGCAAGCAGAAGCCTGTCGACTCCCGCGGCGGCAGCGACTGGCGCACCGGTCGCAGCGTGTTCAACAACATCATTCCCTCCACGACCGGCGCAGCCAAGGCTGTCGGCCGCGTGATCCCCGAGCTCAAGGGTAAGATGACCGGCATGAGCTTCCGTGTGCCGACCTCCGACGTCTCTGTGGTCGACCTGACGGCCCAGCTCAAGACGAGCACGACCTATGCCGACATCTGCTATGCCATCCGCCACGCGAGCGAGACAAACATGAAGGGAATCATCGGCTATACTGCCGATCAGGTGGTGTCTGCCGACCTGATTGCCAATCCCTGCCCCTGCATTTTCGACGAGACTGCCGGCATCATGCTCGACGATGATTTTGTAAAGCTCATTGCATGGTACGACAATGAATTTGGTTACTCCAACATGGTCGTTCGTCTGCTCGAGCACATGGCTGCCGTGGATTCCGGCGAGATCGAGCCTGAAAAGCGTGAGATCCCGCAGGAGAGCGTAAGCGCCGCCAAGTAAAAGAAAACAATAAAGAGCCGCTGCAAAAAAGCAGCGGCTCTTTTTGTTTTGACTTTAAAGAGGCATAATGCCAAAGAGCATCAGATATAACTCACCGATGCCAAGTGCGGTCATGAGAAGAATGCCCTTGAGTCCCGGCTTGGGGATGCGGACCGGCGCAATGAACAGTACGCCGAGCAGAGCGAGCCCGCAGGCATAAAATACGGCACAGTTGAGCGCGAAGCGAATCGGGATGAGCCAGAACAGCGGCGCAAGAAAGGCGGCTGTGGTCACAGGTACGCCGAGATAATAGTGGCGGTGTTCATTCGTGGAGCTCTGCCGCTCCTCCTCGGTGACGTTAAAATAGGCGAGACGGATGAGTGCGGCAAGAATGTAGAACAGTACGCAGGCGCGCAGCCACCATTCGCCGTTTCCGAGCGAGGCACCGATCAGTGCGGGCAGCGCGCCGAAGCAGATCACATCGTTGAGCGAATCGATCTGGATTCCGAAGCGCTTTTCCTGCTCGGTGCGGTTTTTCTTGGTGCGTGCGATGCGTCCGTCAAACGCGTCGAGCAGACCGGAAACCATCAGGCACAGCAGAGCGGTAAATGGGGTGCCATTCATGGCGGCGAGAATACCGCTTACGCCGAAAGCAAGCGAAAGGTATGTCGCCAGAACGGTATAATCATAGACACCTATCATGGGGAGAGTCCTTTATAAAAAAGATTTTGGAAGTTTTTTTATTATAGCAAAACACAGGGCGTATTGCAAGAAAAGTTAGTTAAGGCTTTGTTAAGGCTGCGGGCGGTGGAGCCGTTCCATGACGCGGCAGAAGCGCGCCTTGTCATAGACCACAGGGACCGGATAGAGCGGGTTGGCCTCCGCGGCGGCCTGCACGGCCAGAGATGGAATGTCCTCGCTGCGGATGCAGGAGAGATGATCGGGGAGGGAGAGGGAGGCGCTCATAGTGCGAAGCGCGGCAAGAAAACCGTCTGCCCGCTCGCGCGGTGTGCCGCGCAAGCCGATGAGCCCGCCGAGACGGGAGAGCTGGGGGATGACGGCTTCGCCATAATCCTCAAGAACGACCGGCAATGTTACGGCGCACGCCAGTCCGTGTGCGATCCCATAATGCCCGCCCAGAGCATGTGCAATGGCATGAACATTGCCGACACTTGCGCGTGTGAAGGCGCGTCCGGCCTCAAAGGAGGCGTGGAGCAGCTGCTCGCGTGCGGTGATGAATGCGCCGTCGCGGCAGGAGACAGGGAGATAGCGGAAAATGCGGCAGACGGCGGACTCGGCCAGCGCGCGGGTCTCATGCGTATTGTAATAGAGATTCAATGCGGCTTCAACGGCATGCGTAAGTGCGTCCATGCCGGTCTGGGCTGTGATATCGGGCGGAAGCGTGAGCGTCAGCGTGGGATCAAGAACAGCATAATGGGGGATCAGGCAGATATCGTTGATGGCGTGCTTGCGGTGCTCCGCGTCCGTTATAACGGCGGCAATGGTGGCTTCCGAGCCTGTGCCGGCAGTCGTCGGCACGGCGATGAGGAGCGGCAGTGTCCGGCGAACCTTCAGCAATCCGCTGAGCTGGACAACAGTTTTATCGGGCCGGGCGATGTGTGCTGCTGCGGCCTTGGCCGCATCGATGGAGGAACCGCCGCCGATCGCCAGAAAGCAGTCGCAGCCGTCCGCACGGTATTGCGCAGCGACTTTTTCAACGGTTTCGATATCCGGATCTGGATGAAGCGCAGAAAAGATGGAAAGTCGGACGCCATGTCCCTCCAGTGAGCGGCGCAGCGCAGAAAAGTATGCTTGCGAACACACACGGCGGCTGGCAATGACAAGAGGATGTGAAGTACCTTCGTGCGCAAAGATGTTAGGAAGCTGCATGAGGCTGCTGGCCCCTGCGATAACGGCAGGCGTGCGCCACGGCAGAAGGTGCATGCCGAGCGAGAGCCCGCGCTGAAAGGCGCGGCAGGGAAGCGTTCGGAGGGGCATGGTCGTACCTCGCTTTCTATAGAGAAGTAAGAAAAGGGGTTGACCGAATGGTCAACCCCGAAAGGTTTGAGTCAGTATCAGGCCTGCTCGTCCGTCTCGATGAGACCGTAGCCGCCGTTATTGCGGCAGTAAACCACGCAGATGGTGTTATCGTCTTCCATATTGCGGAACACAAAGAAGCTGTGACCCAAAAGGTTCATTTGCAGAATGGCCTCCTCGGGGCTCATGGGCTTGACGGCAAAGCGCTTGGTACGCACGATGTCAAACTCGCGCTCCTCATGGATGTCAAATTCCTCGGGGATCTCGGAAATGACAGCCTCGCTGCGCAGATTCTTGGCAAGGCGCGTTTTGTTCTTGCGGATCTTGCGGTCGATCTGGCCGACGGCTTCATCGATCGCGCCGCGCATATCACCGTCGGCGTCCTCGCAGACGGCGCGGAAGAGCGTGCCGTTGGCCCCTCGGAGCATGATCTCTGCCACGCAGCGGTTCTTTTTTTCCACGGCAAAGGTCACAATTGCTTCGGGTTCCTCCTTAAAGTACTTTTCCAGCTTGCTGATCTTCTTCTCGGCATATGCCTTGACGGAATCGTTGAGGGAGATCTTCTTGCAGGTAAATGTGAACTTCATAACGGTTCGCTCCTTTCAATTTCTGCGGGTAATGCGGATTTGCCGACCATTCCGGCCGGAGGGAAAAGCAAAAAAGGGCGCCACTCCGGACTCCCTCTTCACTTTTATTAAGTATAGCGCAGAAAACGAAAATAGACAATAGAATGAATTGTGAATTTTCTTATTTGGCTATTTTGACAAATATGACTGGCTCGATTTCTTTCGACAGGAAGCGGGCCGGATCGACAAAAGCTCCCATTGCAATTTGGGGACAAGGATGATACTATCATCATGAAAGCTTTCCAATATCCCACCCGCTTGGGCCGCTGTTGCAAGACAGCGGCTCCTTTTTATCCGCGGGAAGAGAAAAACAAAAAAGCAGCGCATCGCGCTGCTTTTTAATTGGAAATATCAATGAAGATCTTCTCGCCGGGAAGTGCCATGCCATACTGCTCGCGGGCAAGCTCCTGTAAGTATTCGGGATCATCCGCCTTGCCGAGCGCGGCCTCCAGCTCATCATTTTCCTGCTGCTGCGCCTCGACCTGCGCGGAAAGAGACTGCAATTCACTCTCCGCGCGGCTGATCTTCTCGTGCAGACGGAGCAGATGAGCGCCGACGAGAAGCAGCAGCAACAAAAGCAGCAGCTTGGGAAGGACGCCGCTTGACGCTTTTTTCTGTGCCGCCCTTTGCTTTTCCATATCGGATGCGCTCCTTTCGTTCTGCTCTGCGGCGCGCACGCAGCGCCGATCGCCTGTAATTTCTTATTATAAGAGAACGGTACGAAAAAAGAAAGAGCTTTTTTGCAACTTTGTACAGTTTACCGTAATATTTTTTTGTGAGCGCAAAGGGAAGCTGCAGTAACCGCAGCAAAGAAAGCAGGCAGTCCGCCCAAAAATCCCAGAGCGGACGAAGCAGCGGGGAGAGCGTGACAAAGCTGGCCGCTGCGCCGAGCGCAATGGCAAGAAGTGCGTAAAGCCGCAGCTCGCCGTTGCCGATGCGCAGTGTGAAGGAAAGCAGAAGGATGAGGAGCGCGAGCGAATAGAGCAGATCCAGTACAGCAGTCAGATCACGATGTGCACGGCGGCGCAGCCGCAGAGCGCGCAGCGCATCGTAAAGCAGAGATAAAAGCGCGCCGAGCAGCACCGCGCGCCAGAGGATGCCAAGCTGCGCTCCAATCTCGATTCCCATGACTTCAGCCTCCGAATAGACGGCTGAGCAATCCGCCGGAGGGGCGCTCCGAGTCCTCGTAGGCCAGAGAGTCGATATGTCCGTCAACATGCAGCTCGCCGCCGTCAAGACTGAGCTTGCCGATGTGCAGGCCCTCGCCTGTGACGACCAGAATACCGGCCGAGGTGGTGAGAACGATCTCACCTTCATCAAACCGCTCCACATCCTCTACGCCGGAGACGGTCAGCGTCTCGCGGCCGTTGAGTTCAACACGGTGGGCTGAGGGCGGCGCATATGCGTCATCACGATAGGCCATAGTCATACCTCCTGAAAAAGAAAAGCTCCCATACACCAGAGTGTATGGGAAGCGTGTCCGGAATATGACTGGCGGATTCATTCGTTCGGCAACTCGCGGTAAAGTCCGGCTGCGTCGGCCTTGCCGACATTGTCCACCACAGAGAGGACTTCGACGGTGAGTGTGCGCTCACCGAAGTGGATGGCAATGCGGTCGCCGGCCTTCACATCGTAGGAGGCGCGGGCAGCGCGTCCGTTGACTGTGATGCGCCCGAGGTCGCAGGCCTCGTTGGCGACCGTGCGGCGCTTAATGAGCCGCGAGACTTTGAGGTATTTGTCAAGTCGCATGGAAAAGCATCCTTTCGGGAAATGAAGAGCGCAGCAAGTCCTTGCGCCGTGCAAGGAGCAAAGGCACTTGCTGCCTGAAAATCAAAAAAGCGGCATATGCCGCTTTTTTGAAAACAATTCAGCCAACGATGTCCTTGAGAGCCTTGCCGGCCTTGAACGTGGGGACCTTGGAAGCGGGGATCTTGATCTCCTTGCCGGTAGCGGGATTGCGGCCGGTACGCTCGGCGCGAGCCTTGACTTCAAAGGAACCAAAGCCGACGAGCTGGACCTTTTCGCCTTCCTTGAGGGACTCGGCGATGGCGTCGAGGGCGGCGGTAACGACGGCCTCGGCTTCCTTCTTGGAAACGCCGGCCTTTTCGGCAGCAGCTGCGATGAGTTCGGTCTTATTCATGGTGTAGCCTCCTGTTTGTTTGTTGATGATTTGGCGCCGGAATCTGATTCCGGCGGATTATAAACAAAAAACGACGCAGCGTTTTTTATTCATCCGATGATTTGGCCTGATTCCAGAGTGTGGTGAGCTCTTCGAGAGGAAGCATGTCCATTTCCGTGCCGCGGGAGGCGCAGGCCTGCTCCATGTAACGGAAGCGCTTGATAAATTTCTCGCACGTCCGGTTTAAGGCATCCTCAGGATCGACGCCGACAAAGCGGCCGACCTTCACGGCAGCAAAGAGCACGTCGCCGAGCTCCTCGGTAAAGTTTGTGCCGTTTTCCACGGCTTCGCGCAGTTCCCTTGTTTCCTCGTCCAGCTTGTCCAACGCACCGGAGACGTCGGGAAACTCAAAACCCGCCTTGGCTGCCTTGCTTTGAAGCTTGTCCGCGCGCCATAGCGAAGGAAGAGAGCGAGCGACGGAATCCATCGCGTCGGCGGTGGTGCGCTGCCCCTTTTCCTGCCGCTTGAGTGCGTCCCAGTTGACAAGCACCTCTTCGCTTGTATCGGCAGTGGCGTCGCCGAACACGTGAGGGTGGCGAAAGATGAGCTTCCTGCAGATGTGGTCCGTGACGTCATCTGTGGTGAACCGCCCGGCATCCTCTTCGATGTGAATGTTGAAGAGAACCTGCATGAGCATGTCGCCCAGCTCTTCGCACATCAACGCCGGATCGTCGCAGTCAAAGGCCTCGGCGGTCTCATAGGCTTCCTCAAGGAAGTTGCGGCGGTTGGACAAATGCGTCTGCGCGCGATCCCATGGGCAGCCGCCCGGCGCACGCAGAATACGCAGGATCTCAATGAGATCCTGTAGGGAGTATTTCTCTTTCTTTTCAAAATTTACCATACTTACTGTTCCAATGCAAGATTTTTCTGTGATTTTTCAAGGTTTATCAAGGTTTTTACGAGATATGGAGAAGGTCCGCGAGCTTTTCGCCCTTCGGCAGAAGAGCAAGGTCACTGCGGCGGATGCAGTGCAGCGCGAGCACAAGGATGGCGTAGACCACAACGGCGGCGCCGATGGAGAGCAGCACGCACAAAAGCAGCGTCAGCCGTTCGCTGGAGAGGACGATGATATAAGAAACGAGCGCGTAAACGCCGCGGGCGGTAAAGGCCATCGCAAGCGACGCGGCGAGCGGGCGTAGAAAATAGCCCGGATAGTTCAGACGGAAGGGCGCAATGCGTGCCACGGCAATGAGGTTGAGCAGCGCTGTGAGCGCGAAGCACACCAGTGTGCCGATGGGGGCGCCGTGGATATTGACGGAGGGAATGGCAACAAGGTTATAGTTCAGGAGAATCTTGACCACACCGCCGATGAGCATGGTCAAAATCGGCGTGCTGACACGGCCATAAGCCTGAAGAATAGAGTTGGTGACCAGCATCAGGCAGACGAAGATACTTGCGATGCCGAGTGTGGCGAGCAGCGGGCCGCCGAGCTCGGCATTATAGCTGCGGTAGCACAGGTGGAAAATCGGCTGGCTGAGAGACCAGAGACCAAGACCCATCGGAAAAGCGAGCAGCGCCGTAACACGGAAGGACGAGCGCACGATGCGCGCGGTCTGACGCCGGTCGCGCCGGGTGATAGCGGAGGAGACGGCGGGAATGACCGAGGCTGTCAGCGCGACCATCAGCGAGGCGGGAAGATTATAAAGGTCCATGCAGGCCGAGTAGTTGCCGTAAAGTGCGCGCATCTCGTCGAGCGAATAGTGCAGAGCGCTTTGCAGGCGGCCCTGAACAAGCGAGGTGTCGATCAGGGTGATGATGGAGACCATCGACGAGGAGATCGTGATGGGTACAGCCAGCGCCAGCAGACGGCGCAGGATCGCGCCGTCAGGCGCACAGGGCTCGCCGCGGCGCACGAGGGGACGATGGCGCAGATAGTTTGCGGCCATGTAGAGCAGGGAGAGCACCGTGCCGACTGTCACGCCTGCAATCGCACCGGCGGCGGCAATATAGTCCGGCTGGCCGAGGTGAAGCAGCCACATGGACAACGCCAGACCGAAAAGCAGCTTGCACAGCGCCTCGATGATCTGCGAGACGGCGGTGGGCGTCATGTACTGCCGGCCCTGCGCATAGCCGCGGAAAGCCGAAAGACAGGCCACACAGATCACCGCGGGAGCGAGAGCGCGGATGCCGTAGGCTGCGCGGGGATTGTTCAGAAGCCCCGCAAGATAGCCGTTGCCCCACCACATCAGCGCGAAGGAAACCAGACCCAGCGCAAGGAAGATCAAAAACGCGACGCGGAAGGTGCGGCACGCCTGCTGCGTGCGTCCGCGCGCGTAGGATTCGCTCACCAGCTTGGAGAGCGCGACGGGAAGACCGGCGGTGGAGACCGTCAGCAGCGTGCCGTAAATATTATAGGCGTTGGAAAAATCCGCGCTGCCGGCTTCGCCGAGAATATTGCGCAGCGGGATCTTGAATACTGCGCCGATGACCTTGACCGCGACGATGCCGAAGGCAAGGATTGCCGCGCCGCCGAGGAAGGATTGCTTTTTTTCAGCTGCCATAAAAGGAACATCCTTTCAAAGCTCAGATGGACTCCAGACAAGAGAGAATAAATTCGGAGAAAACGGGAGCCGCGGCGTCTGCGGCCTCATTGACCTCTGCGCCGGAGAGCGGCTGAGGAAGAACGCCTGCGGCCATGTTGGACAGCAGCGTCACGCCCATCACCTCCATGCCGCAGTGGCCGGCGACAATGGCCTCGGGCACGGTAGACATGCCGACCGCGTCCGCGCCGAGCACACGCGCGGCGCGCACCTCGGCAGGCGTTTCAAACTGGGGACCGGGAAAATACATGTAAACGCCCTCGCGCAGTGTGATGCCGTGCGCCTTTGCGCTCTCACGGGCAAGCGATTGAAGGCGCGGCGTGTAGAGCGTGGAGACGTCAGGAAAGCGGGTACCGAACTCATCGACGTTTGGGCCGCGGAGCGGGCCGAAGTCAAAGAGCTTGATGTGGTCGGTAATGAGCATCAGCTCGCCCGCGTGCCAGCTTGTGTTGACGCAGCCGGCGGCGTTGGTGACGATCAGCTTCTTCGCACCGAGCAGACGCGCGACGCGCACGGCATAGGCTGCCTGCTCCATGGTGTAGCCCTCGTAGCAGTGCATGCGTCCCTGCATGACCGCTACGCGCTTTCCGCGCAGCGTGCCGAACACGAAACGGCCCTTATGGCCGGGTGCGGTGGAGGGACGGAAATGGGGGATGTCGCCGTAGTTAACGAAGATCGGATCCTCGACCGTGTCGCCGAGAAAGCCGAGGCCGCTGCCGAGGATGAGCAGAACCTCGGGGGCGAAGTTATGCGTGCGTGCGGAGAGCAGATCCGCGCTCTCACAGTAGTCCTGATAGGTGAAGTGCGGCGCGGCGTCGTCTGCGGTGGGGATGTGGGAATGGGTATAGATCATGGCTTTTCTCCTTGCTGTGTGTAAAAGCGGGCGAAGTCGGCAAGGCTTCCCTCGCGCTTTTCGCGCAGCTCAATATATTCTTTGGGATATTTGGCGTTGAAGGCACGGCGAATCTGTCCGCCGCCGACCATCTTGGTCGAGCCGCCCGCACCGAGGGAGAGGATGGAGTGCAGCTCCTCCATGATGTAAATGTTGTAGAGTCCCTCGCCGCCGGGTCTGGTCCAGCCGACGTTTTCAAAGCTGCCGGACATGTACTTCTGGCGGTAGAGATAGTATGGCTCAAAGCCATGTTTACGCAGCGTGGGGTCGGCATAGTCCAGCATTTCGGCGACCTCGTCCGCCGATGGGATCCGGCTGCCCTCAAGCGTGATGCGGCTGCCCTTTTTAAGCGAGAGCGTGTGGACGGTGATGTTGTCCGCGCCCATGGCAATCACCTCGTCAAGGCTGCGGCGGAAGCCGGCGGGCGTATCTTCGGAAAGTCCAGCGATCAGATCCATATTGACGTGGGGGAAACCCGCTTCCATCACCTCGCGCATGGCGCGGCGGATGTCGTCCGCCGTATGGCGGCGGCCGATGGCGGCGAGAACGTGATCCTCCATGGTCTGCGGGTTGACCGAGACGCGCGTGATCTGATGCGCGCGCAGCACGGCAAGCTTCTCGGGATCAATGGTGTCGGGCCGTCCCGCCTCGATGGTCGATTCGGCCAGATGCGAAAGGTCAAAGCTTTGCGCAAGCTTTGTCAGCAGCCGGTCCATCTGCTCCGCTGTCAGGGTGGTCGGCGTACCGCCGCCCATGTAGAAGGACTTGATGTTCAGCCCCAGCGAGCGCACCATCGCGCCCGCGCTTTCGATCTCGTCGAAAAGTGCAGCCAGATAGGGCTCGACCAGAGCAAAGGACTTTTCCACGCTCTGCGCGACAAAGCTGCAATAGGCGCAGCGAGTGGGGCAGAATGGGATGCCGACATAGAGCGAGATATCATTTGCCGCCAGCTCGGACTGCACACGCAGGCCGAGCTCAGCTGCTTCAAGCGCAAGGCGGGCACGCTGCGGCGTGACGGAATAAACGTCCTCCAGCTCTGTGAGCGCGGCGGCGGGAGAGCGACCCTCGCGCAGAAGCGAGGCAGCGACCTTGCTCGGGCGCACGCCGGTCAGGCTGCCCCATGCGGGCGTAACGCCGAGGATCTCCTTTGCCGCGCGAAAAAAGCTCAGTCCGAGAGCGTGGCGGCGCTGTCCCTCCTTTTCATACGCCGTGCCGGAGAGGGGATAGCTGTAGCAGTCGGCGGCGGAGGAGCCGCCGCGCGCCAGCTCTGTGGTGACACAGACAGCGGCCGTGTCTTCGCTGAGGGTAATGCGTGCCCAGCTCTCGTCCGTTTCCTCTATGGGGCCGTAAACAGGCCGCTCGTCCGGAAAGAGCGTGAGCAGGCTCTGCTCGACCGCATATTTTTCATCATGCCCGATGAGCTCAAGCTTCATAAGGGATGCTCCTTATTTCTGTAATGCCATGCGCAGATAGGGGTTGAACTGCCTCTCACGCGCAAGGGTCGTGCGGTCCATATGACCGGGGTAGACGGTGTAATCACCCTCCAGCCGGCCGAGACGGCGCAGGGAGGCGAACATCTCCGACGTGTCGCCGCCGGGCAGATCGGTGCGGCCGAAGGAGCCGGCAAAAAGCGTATCACCGACAAAGAGCGCGTCGCCGACTTTGAGCGTAACGCCGCCGGCCGTGTGGCCGGGGGTGTGCATGACCTCGATGGTGAGCGGGTCGAGCGGGAGCCTGTCGCCCTCGTCATAATAGTTCAGACCGCCGATCACGCCCTCGAGAGGGTAGTGATAGATGCCGGAGCCGCCGGCGTCGAGCCGGTGGATATATACCTTCGCCTCGGGGAAACGCTCGTGCATGGCGGGCGCAGCGAAGGTGTGGTCGCGATGGCCGTGGGTGAGGAGAATGTAGCGGAGCTGAACATTTTCGCGCGCGATGATCGCGGTAAGCTCATCGGGGCTGTCGGCGGGATCGACGAGCGCGGCAAGCCGCGACGTCTCGTCAAAAAACAGATAGCAGTTTGTGCCGAGCTCGCCGACGACGGTAGTGATGACTTTCATAAAACGACCTCCGGAAAAAGATTATTTGGGGGCTTCCAGATCCTTGGTGTCCACGATCAGGGTAAAGGGACCGTCGTTGATGGAGTCGACTGCCATATAGGCGCCGAACTCACCGGTCTCCACATGATAGCCCTTGGCGCGGACGAGAGAGACGAACTTTTCATAAAGTGGAATGGCGGTCTCAGGCCGGGCGGCGTTGAGAAATTCGGGCCGGCGGCCCTTGCGGCAGTTGCCGTAGAGTGTGAACTGGGAGACGACCATGATCTCGCCGCCGACCTCGTCAAGGCCGAGGTTGATTTTCCCGTCTGCATCCTCGAAAAGACGCAGCGAGCAGAGCTTATCGGCAAGCTTGACGGCCTGAGCCTCCGTGTCATCGTGGGTGACGGCCAACAGGATCAGAAAGCCCTTGCCGATCGAGCGCGTTTCCTGCTCGTTGATGGTGACGCTGGCGCGCTTGACGCGCATGAGAACTGCTTTCATACGGCTGCCCCTCCTTATTGCGCGAGCTTGGCGCGCAGAGCTTCGCCGGCATCCTCATAGCCGGGCTTGCCGAGCAGCGCGAACATGTTCTTCTTATAGGCCTCCACGCCCGGCTGATCGAAGGGGTTCACGCCGAGGAGATATCCGGACAGGCCGCAGGCGAACTCGAAGAAGTAGATCAGAGCGCCGAGGGTGCGTTCATCGCGCACACCGGCGGAGACGATCAGATTCGGTACGCCGCCCTCAACATGTGCAAGGAGTGTGCCGTCCATGGCCTGACGGTTGATAAAGTCCATTGTCTTCCCCTCGAGGAAGTTGAGCCCATCGCCGTCGGCGTTATCGTGCGGGACGGTGAGCTGATCGGGGTCGGCGGCAAAGCGGACGACCGTTTCCAGCAGAGTGCGCTCACCCTGCTGGATGTACTGCCCCATGGAGTGAAGGTCGGCGGTAAAGTCGACGCTGGCGGGGAAGAGACCCTTGCCTTCTTTGCCCTCACTTTCACCGTAGAGCTGCTTCCACCATTCGGCCATGAAGCGGAACGACGGCTCAAAGCAGGCGAGCAGCTCGATCTTTTTCCCTGCGCGGTAAAGCTCGTGACGCACGGCGGCATACTGCCATGCGGGGTTGGTGTAATCTGCGGTCTCGCAGAGCGTTTCCATCTCCTGTGCGCCGGAAAGCAGCGCATCCGTGTTCACGCCGGCGACGGCGATGGGAAGAAGTCCCACGGCGGTGAGGACGCTGTAGCGTCCGCCGACATCGTCGGGCACGACAAAGGTCTCATAGCCCTCGGCATCGGCGAGCGATTTGAGCGCACCGCGGCGCGCGTCCGTCGTCGCGTAAATGCGCGCAGCGGCTCCGGCTCTGCCGTATTTTTGCTCCAGCTTTTCGCGGAAGAAGCGGAAGGCGACGGCAGGCTCGGTCGTGGTGCCGGACTTGGAGATGACATTGACGGAGAAATCTTCGTCGCCGACAAGCTCCATCACCTCACGCAGCGCGGCGGAGGACAGACCGTTGCCAATGAAATAGATATTGGGTGTAGATTTCCTTTTGAGGTTATAGTTTGGCGAGCACAGACACTCGATCACGCCGCGCGCGCCGAGATAGCTGCCGCCGATGCCGATGACAACGAGCGCTCTGGAGTCGCTCTGGATCTTCTTTGCGGCGGCGAGAATGCGGGCGTATTCCTCGCGGTCATACCGCTCGGGCAGATGCACCCAGCCGGTGAAATCACTGCCCTTGCCGCCGCCGCTGAGCAGCTCGCGCTGTGCGCGCTCAAGGCGGGGACGGAGGACCTCTTCATAAGGATAGGACAGGAACGGACGAGCGTGGGACACGTCAATGGAAAGCATGATGCAATTCCTCCTTACTGCTTGATTTGCCGGCTGGTCAGCCGGCGGGGCGGTCGACCTTCATCACGCCGCTGATCTGATGGAGCTTGCGCATGACGGAGGAGAGCTGTTCGCTGCCGGAAACGAAGATTTCAAGATGGATGAGCGCAAAGCCGTCACTCGTCGTTTTGGCGTTGATGCCGGCCACGCGCGTCTGCGTCGATGAGAGCACGGCGGACACATCCAGCACAAGGTTAAGACGGTCTTTGGCGTAGATGTCGAGCGAGGTCTGATAGGATTCATTGATGTCGCTGCTCCAGTCGACCTTGATCCAGCGGCCGGATTCCTCCGGCTTGCGCCGTGAGGGGGCGGCGTTGGGGCAGTCGGCGCGGTGGACGGACACGCCGTAGCCGCGGGTGATGAAGCCGACGATCTCGTCGCCGGGCACAGGAGTGCAGCATTTGGAGAACTTCACAAGGCAGTTCGTCAGCCCCTGCACCACGATGCCCTGCACGCTCTTTTCGCGTTTGGGGACGGCGGGACGCATTTTGTCCGGTTCGCCGGGAACGGGAACGGTGGCGTCATGCTCGGCCTGACGCTGCCGGCTGATGGCCTTGAGCTCGTCGCGGATGCGGTTGACTGCCTTCTGCGCGGAAAAACCGCCGTAGCCGATGGCGGCATACATGTCGTCAAGTGTGCCGAAGCCGGTCTTTTTAAGCAGAACAGGGCGCAGCTCGTCGCCGATGACGTCGGAGAGCGCCATGCCGCAGTG
>JAXYYF010000089.1:0-56925 GCA_037419475.1 bacterium | reverse complement strand
CCTGCGGCGGCATCAACACAAATATGAGCAAAAGCGAGTACGGCTATCTGAAAAACGTCTACTGGCTGTATGACTGTGTCGCCGCATTTACGCAGGAACTGGACGAAACTGTTTCCTACGAGTATACGGACGATACCTATCACACTGTTACCATCAAGGGTGGCACCTACTGCGCGTTCTGCTACGGCACCAATCATACCGTTAGCCGCAAGCTGGAGCGCCACAGTATGGCGACAGAAGCCCTGTCCCAGCCGGCAAATGGACGCTTTGCCACGGTGGAGAAATGCAGCCTGTACGACTATGCCTGTTATGACTACACGGCAGCAAAGGCGGTCATCGCGGACTATTACGGCGTGGTGGACGGCAAACCCCACACCATCACCGTCAGTGACCTCTCCGAAGCCGGCGTCCGTGCCTCTATCCGCTACGGCAACAGCGCGGATAGCTGTACCATGACCTCCGCGCCCAACTACACGGAGGAAGGTCAGTACATTACCACGAAAACATGGCAGTGGAGAAGCGTTTCGTCGTGCTGTATGAGCAGATCATCCGTTTAAAATGAGGACAGATGAGATTTGCTCCCGATACGCACAAATTTGATCCGACGGTTGACAATCCCGATAAAAGGCTTTATACTGAATACAGAAAAGGGCGCTACCGGCAAAACGGTTAGCCCCCAATAGTTATATCAAAAGAAGTAACCGCTTGGATTAGGGCTCTGGCGGTTACTTCTTTTTATAAACCTGAACGAACAGGCTACAAATACCAATGATGACAAGGCAAGGTTGCAGAACTTCGGATGTACTCATTTGGGCAGCCCCATTTTCTATAAGATCAGGGGGCAAGAAGCGCCCTTGACAATGCAGGGGGCCAACCGCTTGCCGTTTATCGGTAGCGCCGCATACAGAATAACACAGAAGTCGGCAAAACACAACAATATTATGGAGCGGGTATGGGAATGGACAATGAAAAAGCGCATATGTCTGAGCAGATTCAGGAACTGACTCTGTTACTGATGTACCTGACTTCGTGGAAGGAAAGCAGCACAATGGGACTTCGCAGAAAACCGCTCAGACCCGGTGACACGATGTTGCGTCGCTGCTGGAAGGGATATGATTTTTCGGTCCTGGAAAGGTTGGAAGCACAGGGGCTTATCTGTGGTGAAGGTGGCAAAAAACCGATCGTGTTTACAGACGAAGGAGAGCGGGTTGCCATAGAACTCATGAAAAAGTATGGGCTCGGAGATCGTAAAGAGGAAGAGATTTAACGGTGGGTATTTCTCTTACGCATAAGACTGCAAAACCGCAAAACCATTGCGGCGCAAGGCTTTGACGGTGGTATCTTTTCTGTCGACACACGACAAAAAGAGGACATCCGGTTGGATGTTCTCTTTCTCTTTGTATCATCCGATGTCGTGGACTCAACCGGCGCGCCCCCTGCGGCACCGGCCTTATCCCAACGCCACATCCAGAACCATCATCAGGCTGAAGCCGACGGCAAAGAACACCGTGCCGATGTTGGAATGCGTTCCCTGCGACATTTCAGGAATGAGTTCCTCGACCACCACATAGAGCATTGCGCCCGCAGCAAAGCTCAGAAGATACGGCAACGCCGGAACGACGAGCGATGCGGCAAGGATCGTCAGCATCGCGCCGATGGGCTCGACAATACCAGAGAACACGCCGCCCCAAAAGGCCCTGCCCTTGCTCATGCCCTCTGCGCGCAGCGGCAGGGAGATGATCGCGCCCTCGGGAAAGTTCTGGATGGCGATGCCGAGCGAGAGCGCCAGTGCGCCTGCCGCCGTAATCTGCGTGCCGCCGGAGAGATAGCCTGCGTACACCACGCCGACGGCCATGCCCTCGGGAATGTTGTGCAGCGTGACGGCCAGCACCATCATCGTTGTGCGCTGAAGCCGGCTTTTCGGCCCCTCGGCCTGTCCGCTTTTGGCGTGCAGATGCGGGATGATGTGGTCAAGCAGCAAAAGGAACAGTACGCCGGTCCAGAAGCCGAGAAATGCGGGCAGAAACGAAAGCTTTCCCATATCCGCCGACTGCCCGATGGCGGGAATGAGCAGGCTCCAGACGGAGGCGGCGACCATCACGCCTGCGGCAAAGCCGGTCAGCGAGCGCTGCACACGGTCGCCCAGAGATTTTTTCATAAAGAATACACATGCCGCCCCCAGCGAAGTGCCGAGGAACGGAATCAAAATGCCATAGAACGATTCCATCGCATTCACCCTTTCCTATATAGGTTAAGGCTATCTTACCACAGTTTCGCGGCCTTGACAAACAGTTCCTGCCGACCGCAGCGGCGCGGTTGTGAAAGCGCCTTATATCGGCAGCACCCTGCATCCTGTGGCGCTCAAGCGAGCGCGCCGTTTTTCAGCTCGACGATTGCGGCCGGGGCTGAACCGGGATAGGCCGTCTGCATTTTTGCATTGCGGTAATGCCTGTGGTGTGATATTCTCCTGATGAGGTGAGCAGAATGGAACTGAGGGTTTTACGTTACTTCCTTGCTGTGGCGCGGGAGGAGAATATCACGAAGGCGGCGGCGCTGCTCCATGTGACGCAGCCGACGCTCTCCCGCCAGCTGATGCAGCTGGAAGCGGAGCTGGGCGTGAAGCTTTTCCGCCGCAGCCAGTACCGCGTCGTGCTGACGGACGATGGAATGTTGCTGCGCCGCCGTGCGCAGGAGATCGTGGAGCTGGCCGACAAGGCCGAGCGGGAATTGCAGCACACGCAGACGGAACTGGCCGGCGAGGTTGCCATCGGCTGCGGCGAGACGGTGGCAATGACGTTTCTTTCCCGGCATATCGGGGCGTTCCGCAGGCTGCATCCGCAGGTGCAGTTCCGCATATACAGCGCCAATGCCGACGATGTGAAGGAACATATCGAAAAGGGCCTTTTGGATATGGGACTTTTGACCGAGCCGGTGGACATCGAGCGCTATGCGTTTTTGCGCATGCCGCAGAAGGACCGCTGGGGCGTGCTGGTGCCGAAGGAGCATCCGCTGGCACGGAAGGAGAGCGTCACGCCGAAGGATCTGATGGGCGTTCCGCTGCTCATCAGCAGCCGCGAAACGATCCGAAACGAGTTGGCGGGCTGGTTTGGCGGCGCTTTTGAGAAAATTGAGATCGCCGCTACCTATAACCTCATCCTCAATGCCGCCAACATGGTGAAAAACGGCCTCGGCGCGGCGCTGTGCTTTGATCTGGACAATATCTCCAACGCGCTGACTTTCGTGCCGCTCTCCCCAAAGCTGGAGACAGGAACGGTGCTGGCGTGGAAGAAGGATCAGATCGATTCTCCGGCGGCGGAGCAGTTCCTCAAATTTATCAGAAATACGGATCAGGCATTTTTAAATCTGCAAAATAAGCATTCGACATGAAAAAAGCATGGATCTATAATACAGGTGTTCCGAAAAGGAACTCCTATATTTATTTTTGCAAGCATGCGGGACGGAAGCCTATCTGCCCGCGCTGAGAAAGGAAACCGTAAGATGGAAGCAATGGAAAATATTCTCACACGCAGAAGCATCCGTGTGTATGAGGGGCGTCCGGTCAGCCGGGAAACGCTGGACAAGGTTTTGGCTGCCGCGCAAATGGCTCCGTCATGGAAGAATACGCAGACGCCCGGCTATCTTGTGATTGTCTCGCCGGAGAAAAAGGCAGCGCTGATGGAGGTTCTGCCCTCCTATAATGCCAGAATCGTTTCCACGGCACCAGTGACTGTGGTTATGACGACGCAGAGGAAGCGCTGTGCCTACGAGCGCGACGGGAGCTTCTCCACGCAAAAGGAGGATCGCTGGGAGATGTTCGACGCGGGGATCGCGTGCCAGACGCTGTGTCTGGCGGCATGGGCGCAGGGACTGGGAACCTGCATCATGGGGATCTACGATGAGGATAAGGTTCCCACGCTGCTGGAGGTGCCGGAGGATCAGTACGTGACCGCCATCGTGTCCATGGGCTATCCCGCGGAGATGCCGGCGGCCCCAAGACGCAAGCCGCAGGAGGAAAAGGTGCGTTACCTTTGAGTCCATCGCCGGTGATTTTCAGGAGTGGAGCAAATGACAAGACAGGAAGCAAGCGAGCGCTATCATATCCCTGTTTCTATTTTACAGGAGTACGAAGGCTGGGGGCTGTGCGGCGCGGTGAAGAAAGTCATGGGTGTGTGGCAGTATGACGACGAGGATCTCGAGCGACTGACCACCATTATGACGCTGCACAACATCGGTTTTACCGCGGAAGAGGTGGAGACCTATATGCGTCTGCTGCTCGAGCAGCCGGACAGCAGCGGGCAGAGACTGCGGATGATGGAGGAAAAGCGGAACGAAACGCTCGACGAGATCCATTTCCGCGAGCATCAGCTCGCGCGGCTCGACTATCTGCGCCGTGAGATCAGGAAGAATAACAAGAAGGAATGACAGATGATTTTGAACGAGACCTACACGCTCTCCAACGGTGTGGCTATTCCGAAGCTGGGACCTAGCACATGGTTCATCCCGGACAATAGGGCGGCGGAGGCGGTGCGTACCGCGGTATCGCTCGGCTACCGGCATATCGACACCGCACAGGCCTATGAAAATGAAGCCGGCGTCGGCGAGGATGTGCGCACCTGCGGGCTGCCGCGTGAGCAGCTCTTCGTCACCAGCAAGGTGGCTGCCGAGCATAAGGATTACGATTCCGCTGCGCGCTCCATCGACGAAACGCTTCGGAAAAAGAGACTTGATTATCTTGACATGATGATTATTCACAGCCCGCAGCCATGGGCAGATTTCTGCGGAGGTGATGATATGGAGCGGCTCAAGCGGGCTGCGCTCATTAAGGATTATGGGGAGTTCAGCCACTTCCCGGTATTCAGCGGCAAGTAAGAGGAGGAGAGCATACGCCGTTCTCTGTGCGCACGGCGGCTGCGAGCCGCAGGTCAGGGCGCATATGGGCGGCAATGCCGCCGTGGGAAACGGCAAGGAAACGCTTCTCGCCGCGCTGAGCGTGTGCATCCCTTACATCGGCTTCCTGCGCACACTCAACGCGCTCGGCTGCATCAATGAGATCCTGCCGGAGAAGAAAGCATAACGAAAAAAGGAGAGATCATACGATGAAAAAGACTTTAGTCGCATATTTTTCTGCCAGCGGCGAAACGGCCCGGCTGGCAAAGACCATCGCCGGCGTGACCGGCGGAGAGCTTTTTGAGATCGCGCCGGTGCAGCGCTACTCTGCCGCCGACCTCAACTGGAACGACATGAAAAGCCGCAGCACCATCGAGATGAATGACGCGGCGAGCCGCCCCGCTATCGCAGAGCGCGTGGCAGATATGACGCAGTACGACACCGTTTTTGTGGGCTTCCCCATCTGGTGGTATCAGGCCCCGCGCATCATTGAGACATTCCTTGAGAGCTATGATTTTTCGGGCAAGACAGTCATCCCTTTCGTCACCTCAGGCGGCAGCGGCATGGGAAAAACGGAGAGCATCCTCAAGTCCTGCTGCGCGGCGGACACGAAATGGCTTCCCGGCAAGCGTTTGAGCACCCGCGAGAGCGTCGAGAGCGTGCAGAAGTGGATTGGAGGCCTTGGTTTGTAAAAACCGTCTCGGCTTTGCTGCGTCGCATCGGTTTTTCTGATGCGAAAGCACGCAAAGAGAGATTGATAACGGTGCGGTAGAATAGAATAAACCGGCCTGAGGCGACAGAACCGGACTGTCCGGCATGGGGCAGGCCGGTATCGGCATATGAGGCGGCGGTGCGCGCTGCTGATCGGCACTTTAGCAGGCTTATGAAACAGGAAGGAACACCTGATATGGAAAAGATCAAGAAAAACTTCGGCTTCGGCTTTATGCGTCTGCCGATGAAGGACGGCGAGGTTGACTTCGCCGAAACAAGCCGCATGGTGGATGCGTTCCTCGATGCGGGCTTCAATTATTTCGATACCGCTCATGGCTATTTGCAGGGCAGAAGCGAGACAGCGCTCAAGACGTGCCTGACCAGCCGCTATCCCCGTGATTGCTACATCCTGACAGACAAGCTGACGGCGAACTTTTTCAAAACGGAGACGGATATCCGTCCCTTCTTTGAAAGTCAGCTTGCCGCCTGCGGCGTGGACTATTTTGACTTTTATCTAATGCACGCACAGGGCGCGTCGAATTACGGCCATTTCAAAGAGTGCCGCGCCTACGAAACGGCATTCGCTCTCAAGGCCGAGGGCAAGGTGCGACATGTGGGTATTTCGTTCCACGACCACCCCGAGGTGCTTGAGCAGATCCTGACGGAGTACCCGCAGATCGAGGTCGTGCAGATTCAGTTCAACTATGTCGACTACGACGATCCCGCCGTGCAGAGCCGCGCGTGCTACGAGGTCTGCCGCAGGCATCATAAGCCCGTCATCGTCATGGAACCGGTCAAGGGCGGCAACCTTGTGAATCTGCCGGAGGAAGCAAAGGTTGTCCTCAACGACCTCCACGGCGGCAGCCCCGCCAGCTATGCGCTGCGCTTTGCGGCGGGCTTTGAGGGGATGCTGATGGTTCTCTCCGGTATGAGCAGCCTGGAGCAGATGCAGGACAACATCTCCTTTATGGCGGACTTCAAACCGCTTGATGAGCGGGAGCTGGCCGCGGTGCGGAAGGTGCAGGAGATCTTCAAGAGCAAGCACCTCATTCCCTGCACCTCGTGCCGCTACTGCACGGACGGCTGCCCGAAGCATATTTCCATCCCCGACCTGTTTGCCATCATGAACACCAGACAGATCCTCCGCGACTGGAACGCGGATTACTACTACAATGTCGTCCATACCGCGCCGGGCCGCAAGGCGTCCGACTGCGTCAAGTGCGGCCGGTGCGAAAAGGTCTGCCCGCAGCACCTGCCGATCCGCAAGCTGCTGGAGGATGTGGCGAAGGAATTTGAGACGGCCTGATGTACTTTGCATACGGAGAAAAGGAAACCGCTTACCTCAAGCAGAAGGACAGGAGGCTGGGCGCGGTGATCGACCGCGTGGGGCATATTGACCGCGTGGTGGACACCGATCTGTTCTCTTCCGTCGTCCATCACATTGTCGGCCAGCAGGTCTCTACCAAAGCGCAGGAGACCATCTGGCAGCGCCTGCGCGCGGCGCTGGGCGAGGTAAACGCCGAGACGGTTCTGGCGGCAGGCGTACCCGCGCTGCAAGCGCTCGGCATGACCTTCCGCAAGGCGGAGTACATAACGGACTTCGCGCAGAAGGTTCATACCGGCGCGTTTGATCCGGACGCGGTCTGGCACATGAGCGATGAAGAGACCATCCGCACGCTCAGTGCGCTCAAGGGCGTCGGCGTATGGACGGCGGAGATGATCCTGCTCTTCTGCATGCAGCGGCCTGACGTGCTCAGCTATGACGACCTTGCCATTCAGCGCGGACTGCGGATGGTCTACCGCCACCGCAGCATCGACCGCGAGCGGTTCGAGAAATACCGCCGCCGCTTCAGCCCATGCGGCAGCGTGGCCAGTCTGTATCTGTGGGCGGTCTCCGGCGGAGCGGTGCCGGAACTCACGGACCCCGCGCCCGCGCGGCGGAAGCCGGCGGGGAAATGACTGGCTGTGCAGACGGCTGCTCAGGCCGTGGACGCAGGAGCGCACAGCTGTCGTGAGAAAAAGAAAGCCATAAGGAAAGCGGCTTGCCGTTTTCCTTATGGCTTTTTTATGAACACTTCAGGCGGCGGGACACTGTGCCTGTGCACTTTTGTTAGATTCATCTAACCGCTGAAGAGAGTGAGGCAGTTAACATGGTCTAACTGACAGACATTTCAAATGCCGCCTGCGGCTGGCGGCTTTTTGGTATTTTAACGCGGTGTGTGGTGCTTGTCAAGACAGTGCACACTGTTTACAAATTGTTCATGCCGCCTTTAGGTTCTCTTAAAGGTTATTTATTAATCTTTGTGCATAGCCTGAAACGTAAGGCAATCAGGAATCTTCTGAGGGCAGCTGTCCGCCCGGCAGAACACTGCGAAAGCGGCAGACCAGAAACAACGCCGAAAGGCGTGAGAATAGAAAACACCGGCCCGAACGCATGCGCAGCGTTCGGGCCGGTGGGCTTTTGCGGGAGTGTGAGGCTTACAGCGTACCGTTGGGAGCGACGCCGATGGCAAATTCCACGGCGATTGCGACGAGCACGACAAGAAGGGAAATGATGAAACCGTGCAGCATAGGCTTCGCGCCGGAGCGGCAGAGCGCCTTGAAGTCGGTATTCAGGCCGATGGCGGCGAGCGCCGCGACCATCAGGAACTTGCTCACACTCTTGAGCGCGGCGGCCGCGGCAGCGGGGATCAGGCCGAGACTTGTAAGCGCGGACATGGCGAGAAATCCAAGGATGAACCAGGGGAAGATGGACTTGATGCTGACCTTGACACCCTGACTCTCAGTCTGCTCCTTCTTTTTCAGGTGCAGGCTGATGGCGGCAAAGACCAGAACGGCGGGGATGATGGATAGCGTGCGCGTGAGCTTGACCATGGTGGCGAAGTCGCCCGCGGCCTCACTGAAGGCGTAGCCCGTGGCGACGACACTCGAGGTGTCGTTCACCGCCGTGCCGGCCCACAGGCCGAACGCCGCGTCAGAGAGCCCCATCGCACGGCCAAGGAGAGGAAAGACCACGATCATAACGGTGTCGAAGAGGAAGGTCGCGGACAGGCCGTAGGCAATGTCCATGTCTGTCGCCTCAATGACCGGCGCGATGGCCGCGATGGCCGAGCCGCCGCAGATACCGGTGCCGGCGTTGATAAGGCTGCTTGTTTTCCAGTTCAGGCCAAGCGCCCGCCCGATCAGTGCGCCGAGACCGAAGCACGTGGCAAGCGTAAAGACCATGACGGTCAGCGAGAAGCGGCCGACGGTCAGCACCGTGCGGATGTTCAGGCTGGCGCCGAGCAGGATGATGGCGAATTTCAGGATCTTCTTCGAGGTGAACTTGATGCCGGGGGCGGTTGTGGGCGTCGGCTTCCAGACGGCGTTGACGGCCATGCCGATGAACATGGCGATCACGGACGCGCCGATAAAGTGTAGGCCGGCATGCTCTTCCAGCCCCTCCAAAAGCTTGGCCACCGCTGCGATGACCAGCGCCAGGGCCATGCCGGGAATAAACTTCGTGATTTTTTTCATGGGTAGTCCTCCAAGTATTTTCAAACTGCCTATTTACTTTAGTATGGACGGTTGATAAAATAAAGGCATAAAAAAGAATAGATTCATTCTATTTCGTGATTAATGGAGGGCGCTGTGGAGCAGAAGCTGGAGACCTTTCTTACCTTGTGCAGAACCATGCATTATGGCCGCGCGGCGGAGGAACTGAACCTTTCCCAGCCGGCGGTGAGCAAGCACATTCAGTCGCTGGAGGAGGAATACGGCGCGCCGCTTTTCAACTATGCCAACCGGCGGCTGAGCAAGACGCGGCAGGGCGAGCTTTTGGAGCAGTACGCCATTTCGCTGCGCTATAACGAGCAGTCGCTGCGCGCAGCGATGCATGATAAGCCGCCGACGCAGCTGCGCATCGGCGCGACGAAGTCCATCGGCGACTATATTCTTCTGCCCGAGATCCACGCTTATCTTGCCCGACCGAAGAGCGAGCTGCTGTTCCTTGTGGACAATACGGCGCATCTGCTTGCGCAGCTGGAAGCGGGCGAACTGGACTTTGTCGTGCTTGAGGGCGTGTTCGACAAGCAGCGCTATGACAGCTTCCTGCTTCGTCCCGAGCCCTACATCGGGATATGCAGTGCATTGCATCCGCTCTCCGGACGGCGCGTGTCGATCAAAGAGCTGCTCTCCGAGCGCCTGATCCTGCGCGAAGAGGGCTCCGGTACACGGCGGATTCTGGAGGACGAGCTGGCGCAGCAGGGCTATCGCACCACGGCGTTTGCGCAGTGCGCCTGCGTCAGCTCCTTCAAGCTCATCAAGGAGCTGGTCTGCGGCGGCTACGGTATCAGCTTCCTTTACGAAGCGGTCGTGAAGGATGATCCGCGCTTCGGCCGCTTTTCCTGCCCGCCGCTGACGGGAACGCACGAGCTCAACGTCGTGTTTCTCAAAAATACGGACGCGGGCCGTCTGGCACGGCAGTTTCTCAGACAATAGAAGATAAAAAAGAAAGCGTGTCCGAACGGACACGCTTCTCTTTTTGTGCATCAGGGGTCAGCCGCGGTGCAGGATCGCGTCGAGATCCTGCTGCGGGTTGGTGATGGGCTGAAGGTTGTAGGCGTCCACGAGCGTTTTGACCACCGATTCCGAGAGAAAGGCGGGCATCGTGGGGCCGAGACAGATGTTTTTGATGCCGAGGGCGAGCAGTGTGAGCAGGATGCACACGGCCTTTTGCTCGTACCACGTCAGCACCAGCGTGAGCGGCAGGTCGTTGACGGTGCAGCCGAAAGCTTCGGCGAGGGCAAGCGCGATCTTTACGGCGCTGTACGCGTCGTTGCACTGTCCGACGTCGAGAATGCGCGGGATGCCGTTGATCTCGCCAAGGTCAAGGTCATTGAAACGGAACTTGCCGCAGGCGAGCGTGAGGATGAGCGAATCCATCGGCGTGCGCTTGACGAACTCATATAGTAATTGCGCCCGGGGTGCGCGCCGTCGCAGCCGCCGACGAGAAAAATGTGACGGATCGCGCCGCTTTTGACGGCTTCGATGATCTGCGGCGCCTGCGCGAGCACCGCGGCGTGGGCGAAGCCGGTGGTGAGCATGTGGCCGCCGTTGATGCCGCTCATGCTGCGGTCGGTCTCATAGCCGCCGAGGGCAAGCGACTGCTCGATGAGCGGGGAAAAGTCCTTGCGGCCCTGTGCGTCCTCTTCAATGTGCCGCAGCCCTTTGTAGCCGACGACTGAGGTGGTATAGACGCGGTCGGCATAGCTCTCGCGCGGCGGCATGATGCAGTTGGTGGTGAAGAGCACGGGGGCGGGGATATCGGCAAACTCCTTTTGCTGGTTCTGCCATGCCGTGCCGAAGTTGCCCGCGAGGTGGGGATATTTGTTCAGCCCCGGATAGCCGTGGGCAGGCAGCATCTCGCTGTGCGTGTAGATATTGATTCCCCTTCCGGCGGTCTGCTCCAAAAGCTGGTGCAGATCCTCCAGATCGTGGCCGGAGACGACGATGAACGGCCCCCTTTTGATATCCGTGTGGACGCGCGTAGGCACGGGATCGCCGAAGGCACCGGTGTTTGCGCGGTCGAGCAGCTCCATGCATTTGAAGTTCACCTGCCCAAATTCCGTGATGAGCGCGAGCCATTCGGCTGCGCTGTGCTCCTGCGCAAGTGCGGCAAGGCCCTTGAAAAACCATGCGCTCACCTCCTCGTCCTCGCAGCCGAGACGCATGGCGTGGTGCGCGTAGGCGGCCATGCCTTTAAGACCGAAGAGCAGCGTGGAGCGCAGCGACACGATGTCCGTCTCGCCGCGCCAGAGCCGCGCGGCGTCCTCCGCATCAGCGTCCCCACCGTGCGCACGCAGGGCGTCCTCCGCGCGCGCAGTGAAGGCGCGGATGGCGGAATCGTCGAAGTTCACATTGGTGAGCGTAGTGAACAGACCGTCGGCAAGCAGCCGCGTTACCTCGCGCGGATGCTCACCGTTCTCTTCACAGACCTCCGCTAGCCGGATCAGGCGGCAGATGAGAATATCCTGCAAATGCGCGGTCTCAGGCTGCTTGCCGCACACACCTGTGCGGACGCATCCGCTTCCGCCTGCGGTCTGCTGACATTGAAAGCAAAACATTTCTGACATGGAATGACCTCCTTGTTCTGGTAAGGACAGTATTTCCAACGCAGGTACGGCTCATACGGCGCACAGCGGAAAAGAGATGCAGTGTGCGCGAAAAACAGCGTGCATTTTGCCGCAGAGTATGCTATACTGACTTCCCGAAAGCCTGACGGGAAAAGAGAGACAAAGGAGAACTGTATGAAAAAACAATGGGATCTCAGCGCTGCGGCGCTGCATATTCTGGCCATGGCATTTATGCTGATGGATCATCTGTGGGCGACGCTTTTCTCCTCACAGGAATGGATGACCTGTGTGGGGCGTCTGGCGTTTCCGATTTTTGCCTTTATGGCGGTGGAGGGCTGCTTCCACACGAGCAATTTCCGGCGCTACGCGCTGCGGATGCTGCTCTTTGCCGTTTTGTCCGAGATACCGTTTGATCTGATGTATGGCGGAACAGTGTTCTACCCCGTTCATCAGAATGTCATCTGGACGTTGCTTATTGGCATTCTCGGCATCCGCCTGATGGAGAAGGCTCGCGTGTCGGGAAAACGCTGGCTTTATGTATTTACCTGCGTGCTGACCGTTGTGCTGGGCTTCGCGCTCGGCATGCTTGGCATGGTGGACTACTACGGTGCGGGCGTTCTGACCGTATTTGTGTTTTACTTTTTCCATGGGCGGAAGTGGTGGTGCCTGCTCGGTCAGCTTGCGGCACTGTACTGGATCAATGTTGAGCTGCTCGGCGGGCTGATGTTCTCCCTTACGCTCTTCGGCACGGAACTGGAGCTGTGCGAGCAGGGACTTGCGATGCTTGCACTGGTCCCCATCTGGCTCTACCGCGGCCGTCAGGGATATCACAGCAAGCCCTTCCAGTATGCCTGCTATGCATTTTATCCCGTCCATATGCTGGTGCTGTCGCTGCTGGCCATGGCGCGGTAACGCCCGGTAAGACAGTGGGAGCGGCTGATAGCTGATATAAAAATGCCCCGGCACAGCGTGCCGGGGCATTTTCTGTTAAGAGACAGAATAAAAGGAGGATGGCTGCGCGGCTTCCCAAATTGGTCAGTTCACCTTTCTATGCAGATCATAAACATCTGCGCGGCGGTTGGCAAGGGAGGGAATCTTCGCGCGGATCGCATCCTCGTAATCCAGATCGATCTCGGCGTAGATAACACCGACAGTATCTCGAGCGCGGGAGACCACAGTGCCCCAGGGATCGACGACCATGCTGTTGCCGTAGGCGGTGAAGTGAACCTTTTTGCCGATCTGGCCGGGGGAGACGATATAGCAGCCGTTCTCGATCGCGCGGGTGCGCAGAATGGGCTCCCAGTGATCCTTGCCGGTGGGCATGGTGAAGCTTGCGGGTGTGAAGATCACCTGCGCGCCGTCGAGCGCCATGATGCGGTAGAGCTCGGGGAAGCGGATGTCGTAGCAGATGGACATGCCCAGCTTACCGAGCGCCGTGTCGACGGTGACAATCTCGTCGCCGGGATGCACGCGGGCGGACTCATCGCAGACCGTGCCGTCGGGCAGCGTCACGTCAAAGGTGTGAAGCTTGCGGTAATGGGCGATGATCTCGCCCTCGGGATCGATGATGACGGAGGTGTTGTAGGCTTTCTCCCCACCGGGGATCTTCTCGCAGAAGCTGCCGCTGTGGATGTAGATGCCGTGCTCCCTGGCCTTGGCCATCAGGATCTTGGTGGTGTAGCCGGGGATGGTTTCGTGACCGCCGCCCTCACCGATATTCTCACCAGAGAGGTTCATCATCTCGGGGAAGCTGACAAGCCTGACGCCTTCGGTGGCCGCCTCATCGATGCAGCGGCAGGCGGTCTTGAGGTTTTCGCCCTTGTTATTCTGGCTGTCAAGCTGCACGACGGCGATCTTGTACTTTCTCAGTTTTTCCATGGTGCCGGAACTGCTCCTCTCCAATATCAGATTGCTTTGGCTTCGCGGCTGCGAAGCGCCTGAATGATGTACTCCATGGCAGAGCTGATATGGTGGTCAACGCATTTCTCTGCTGCCTCGACGCCGCCGCGTTCAATGCAGTGCATCAGCTCCAGGTGGCCTTGACTGGCCTTGTGCCGGCTGTGATACGGGTCGCGCAGAACATATTTGATGCTGATGTAGCGGTTCAGGACGATTTCATAGAGTTCCTGCATGCAGCTGTTTTTCGCGTTAGCGATCAATGTGCGGTGAAAGTCCATGTCCCGCTTGATGCTTTCAACAGGGTTGCCGGTTTCCGTTTCAAAAAGGCACTGGTCAGCCATTGCGCACAGCTTGTCGATTACGGCGAAATCCCGGCTTCGGGTGAGATAGCGGACGGCCTCCTGCTCAAAGAGAATCCGTGTCCGGCAGATGTCGTGGAGCTCGGCCTCGGTAGGGGTATGGATGAAGAAGCGTCCGTTGCCGCCGACACCGATGATCCGCTCGTTGGCCAGCAGCTTGAGCGCCTGAACGACAGGCGTCCGGCTCACGCCGTACCGCTCCGCCAGCTCGGCCGGGTCAAGGATCTCACCGGGGTGATAGCTGCAGGAATAAAAGCCGGTCATAAAGGTTCGGTATGCAACTTTGTCTAGTCCTTCTTTTTCGTACATGAATGGTCGTCTCTCAACTTCTGCGGAGGCTATGCACCGCTTGGAATCATTGTCAATTTATTTATTATATTTGAAATCATTCGATTTTGTCAAGCGGATGAGATAAAATGTTCTGCGGAGATTGCAAAAACCGTCCGGCTTCTGTCGAAACCGGACGGTGGGATATGGTTTTCAGCGCAGTTCAGCGGTGACGGTGATGACATCACCGCTGATATCTGCGCGGACGGAGCCTTTGTGTCCCTCGGCGATGCCGCGCGCGATGGAAAGCCCAATGCCGAAGCCGCCGGACGAGCTGCGCGATGGATCGGCACGGTAGAAGCGGTCAAACAGCTTTGTAGTGTCGACCGGAACGGAGGTGTCGCACCGGTTCGAGGCGCGCAGCACCACACCGCGCCGCGTCTTTTCCAGTGTGAGCGTGATGGGGGAGCCGGGGAGCGCGTACTTCACGGCGTTGTCAAGCAGAATGGAGACGAGCTGGCGCACGGCGTACTCGTCGCCGTGATAGACCAGATCGGGGACAATGGAGAGCGTCAGCGCATGACCTCCGGAGGCGGCAAAATCGCGGAAGGATTCCGCTGTTTCGCTCACGGCGGCACTGATGGGAAAATCCGCTGGCTTGAGCGGCGAGGTCTCCTCATCCAGACGTGAGAGCGTTACGAGCGAACTGACCAGTTCGGTGAGCTTGTCGGTCTGCGCAAGCGCCTTGTCGATCCATTTCTGATGCCCGACGTCCATTTCCAGAACTTTCAGGCTTGTGGCAATGACTGTAATGGGCGTTTTGAGCTCATGCCCCGCGTCGGTGATGAACTGCTTCTGCCGCTCGGCGGAGCGCACGACCGGATCGATGGCGCGGCGGGAGAGCAGTACGACCAGCGCAAAGACCAGCAGGATGCATCCGACGTCTGCGGCCAGCGACCAGACCGCCAGTGTGCGCACAGTGCGCATGGCCTGATAGCAGTCGAGGAAAATGGCGGAGTACAGGCCGCTGCCGTCGTCCGTGACAAGATATTTATAGCCGGAATAGTAGCCGAAGCCCGCACCATGCCGCAGCGCAACGGCGAGATATTCCGCCACATCATCCTCGGTGACGGCGGCGATCTTACCAAGCTCGGCGCTCGCCAGTGTGCCGTCGTCCGTGTAGTGCAGGACAAAAAAGCGGGTGGAAAAGGGCGTTTCAGGGCCGAAGGGGCCGCTGTGCTGTTCGCTGCCGTCCTTTCTATCCGGGGGCGGTACGGCGTCGCCCTCCGGAGAGACCGGGTGCACGGAGAAGGGGATCGTGCCCTGATTGCGCTCGATAAGCTCGAGCGTCTGCGTCAGATCGGAGTTGACGGAAATATAATTCGCCGTGTTGACGATCATTGTCAGCAGCAGCATGACCGCTGCGACCGAAAGCGTGGCGATGCGGATGAAGCGGTTGCGCAGACGACGGATCATACGCCCTCCTCCAGCACATAGCCGAGGCCGCGGTTGGCGTGGAGCGAGAGTTGCGAGCCGATGGACTTGAGCTTTTTGCGCAGATTGGAGATGTTGACCCACACAACGCTGATCTCCGCGTCGGCGTCCCAGCCCCAGACCTGTTCCATGATGCGCTCGGCGGAAAAGACCTGCCGCGGCGAGCGGAGAAAGAGCTCCATGATCTGAAATTCGCGCCCGCTGAGCCGGATGCTCTCCGTGCCGCAGCGCAGCTCGCCCGTGGCAGGATCGAGTGTCAGGTCGCCGTAGAGCAGCACGCTCGGCCGGTAGGCCTCGCTGCGGCGCAGGATGGCGCGCACGCGGCTCAAAAGTTCGTCGGGATCAAATGGCTTGGGGAGGTAATCGTCCGCGCCGGCGTTGAAGCCGGTGATGCGGTCTTCCTTCTCGCCCTTGGCGGTGAGCATCATGATGGGCGTCTTTACGCCCTCGTTCCGCAGCCGCTCGAGCACCTGAATACCGTTCATCTTCGGCATCATTACGTCGAGGATCAGCGCGTCGTATGCGCCTGACACGGCGTATTCATAGGCGTCAAAGCCACTGTGCACGGCGTCCACCGTAAAGTGATTTTTTTCAAAAAAGACTGTCAGCGCCTCAGCCAAATCCAGTTCGTCCTCTGCGATAAGCAGCTTCATCTTCCCTCACCTGTCGTCTGTTTTATACTGTGCGCCGTCTGCGCGTCTCTGCCGGAGCCGCACGGACAGCCTTATGCCGTTGAGTATAGCGAGAAAACGGCGGAAATGCAAGAGCGCTCACAGCGCGTCCTTCGTGCTCTCGCGTCCGCAGACGATGTTGAGGTTGCCGTTACGGCAGCGAAGTGCATCGAGAAAGTCCTTGGGGACGCTTTCGCCGGGAAGCGTGACGCGGTATTCAAGCTCGTAGAGCGTGCCCATGCTGCTGGTCTTGACGCGCACGAGCTCGTGCGATTTCGTGTACTGCGCGAACAGATCGTCGAAGAGCCCCTCGTAGTCAAGGTTTTCCGGAATGGTGATCTTGAGCATGCGCTCGGCGGCAGAGGGCTGGCCGAACTTCAGAGCGGTCAGCGCCAGCATCGCGGCGGTGAGGATCAGGAAGAACAGAAAGGCCAGTGCGACATACCCCATGCCGGTGGCCAGACCGAGCGCCATAGCAAGAAAGAGCGCGCCGATCTCACGCGCCGTACCGGGCGCGGAACGGAAGCGAACAAGACTGAACGCGCCCGCGACGGCCACGCCGGCGCCGAGGTTGCCGTTGACGAGCATGATAACGACCTGTACGACCGCCGGAAGGATCGCCAGCGTGACGGCGAAGCTCTGTGTGGAGCGGGAGCGGTACTGCGCGGCCAGCGCCGTGCCGATGCCGAGGAGCAGGGAGGATGCGGTACAGATGAGAAAGGCGGAGAGTGTCAGCTCCGCACCGATGATTGAATTAAGCACAGAAAAGAGCCTCCTTTTTGATTTGTTCGGATGCTTTTGCAAGGATATGACGGGAATAGACCTCGCCGTATTTGGAAAATGAGGTGGGAAACACGCCGAGCTCCGAGAGCATTCGGCTGAGCCAGAGCGGGCAGACGCCGGGCAGCTTGAGCTCCATCAGCACGGCGTCGCTGCCGATGATCGGCGCGCCGAAATCACCCGCACGCAGGTCGAGCGCCGTATCGCGCCAGCGCAGACCGGTGTCGAAGGTGATGCGCAGCTTGGGATCCTCGCGTCCGGCGAAGGCAAGGCGGTCGTAGGCGAGAAAGACACGTGGCTGCGTGTGGTAAAAAGACTGGAAATAGCCGATCTCGCGTCCGATCTGGCCGAAATCCGCCGCAGGGACTGAGCCGGTGAGCAGCGGCTCGACATTGGAGTATTCCGTCGTGATGCGGCGCTTGTAAACAACGCCGTCATACTTTTTCTTCAGCTCCACGAACACGCTGCCATTCTCGGCGGGAACGCCGTAGCTGCGCACGCGCAGCTTTTCCTTATAAATGGGCTTTTCCTGCGATGCGCGGATCAGGCGGTAGTCGGGTGTATCATAATAAATGTTGCAGATGGTGTACCGGCCGTACCGGTCGGGCACCGTATAGGGTTCCATCGCTTCGAGCAGCGCGCGCTGCTGGGATGGTGTGAGCCGGTATTTCTTTTCGTAACGCTCAAAGCAGCATTGGATCTGGTTTGCCATGTCGGGCACCTCCTTGATGCCGCTATGATAACTGCGCGACCTAAAGGAAACCTAAAGAAACCTTATGATTTTTCTTTAGGCTGTTTTTAGGTTGCACGGCTATGATGGGCGCATCCTCGGGACGGGCGGATGCGCCGCCGGGGGAAAACAAGGTAAACCATGATGACAAGGAGGTCATTTGATGAAAAAAAGATTTCTGCCTGCGCTGTTCTGCGCGGCGGCGCTGGCCTGTTTGCTTGCTGCCTGCGGCGAAACGGCGAATGCCAGCGGAGACGAGGCGGCACAGAGCATCGCCTTTACCTTTACCGACAGCGGCATTACCGCCGCGGGAAGCCGCACGGACGGCTATGAGATCGACGGCACGGCGCTGACCATCACGGATGCGGGGACCTACACACTCTCCGGCGTATGCGCGGACGGTTCGGTGACGGTGAAGAAGGGAACGGAGGGTGTGACACTGGTGCTCAACGGATTGTCGCTCACAAGCGCGGATACCGCTCCCATTTCCTGCAATAAGTCCACTGAGGTGACGATTCTTGCCGCTGACGGCACGACGAATACACTCACCGATGCGGCCGAGAACAACGACGATACATACCCCGATAATGAGAATGCGGAGAACGCCGTGCTCAAGTGCAAGGACGGTTCGACCGTTACCCTCGGCGGCACCGGCACGCTCAACATCACCGCCAACGGCAAGAACGGCATCAAGTCCGGTGCGGCAACGGAGGAAGACGGTGAGGCCTCCCTCACCATCCGTGACCTGACTCTATATTTCAGCGCCGGTCAACGACGCGGTGAACGCCGAACAGCTGTTGAACATCGAAAGCGGTACGATCACGGTTTCGGCGGCGGACGACGCGCTCCACTGTGATCTTGTGATGAATATCGGCGCGGACGGTACGGCTGGGCCGACGCTCCATATTACAGAGTGCTATGAGGGTCTTGAGGCGGCAGAACTGAATATTTTCTCCGGCGACATCGACATCAATGCCTCCGACGACTGCATAAATGCGGCCAACTCCGACCTGAGCGGTTATGACTTCTCCATGACCATCACCGGCGGTGTGGTCAATGCCTATTCCTCCAGCGGCGACGGCTTTGATTCCAACGGTGACCTGACCATCACCGGCGGTACGGTCGCGGTCTGGACGGCCAACCGTGCGGACAATCAGTCCCTTGATGCGGACGGCACGCTGACTGTTACCGGCGGCACGGTGATTGCCGCGGGCGGCAGCAGCGGCATGGGCGTAAGCGTCAGTGCCGGGCAGCCCTTCGTTACCTTCGGCGCAAACAGCATGGGCGGTTTTGGCGGCGGATTCCCCGGCATGTCCGGCAAACATCCTGATGCTGCGCAGAACGTCGATACCACGGCGCAGGACGGCGCTCCCGCCGCGCTGGATATGGCGCAGAAGCCGGAAAAGCCGGCGGACGGTGAACTGCCCGACGGCGCGCCGTTCGGGGATATGGGCGGCACGGCCAGCATCGCCAAGGGCGAGGCGTTTACGATCCGGGATGCTTCCGGCAATGTTGTTTACAGCGGCACAGCGCTGTGCGATATCAACTATGTTTTCTTCTCCTCCTCCGACCTGACCGACGGCGAGAGCTATACGCTCTCGACCGACAGTGCCGATGTGGAAACCGCGTCGGCGCAGATCGGAACGGTCACCTCCGGCTTTGCCGGCGGTATGGGCGGCCAGCGTCCCGGCGGAGATGGCAGCGACCGCACGCCGCCTGAAAAGTCCGACGGCGAAGCGCCGGACTTCGGCGGCGGTCAGACGCCGCCCGACCGGCCCTCCTCTTCTGGGGACGGAGCCGGTTCGGGTACTCCCGCCGAAGCGGATGCGCAGAAGAGCTGAGAGAACATAAAAAGCGGAGACTGCATGCAGTCTCCGCTTTGCTTTTTTGTTACTGCGCGTCCGCTTCATCCGATGGGCGTGGGATGCTTACGCTGATGCCGTTGATCTCCACGCCGTCATCGGCGGGGATGAGCAGATAGCGCCGCCCGCCGATCATGCGCGTTTCGATGAGATAGCTGTTTTCTGGCGCGATGGAGATTTTGACCTCAGGGGTCGTGACCTCAAATTTCTTGCTTTCAATGATGTTGCCGGGGTTGAGCGCGGCGTTTGCGCCGTATTGTTTTTCGCACTCAGCTTTGAACGCTTCGACCTTTTCTGCACTCACACCGCTGCTCGAAAGGATGCCGCCCACATCGCCCACAGTCAGCTCCAGCGGCTGGGGATCCTTGCTCTCCTTATGCTCTTGAATCCGACCGCGGATCTGCTCGTGCACCGACTGCACCACGTCATAGCTGCAATCCTGATCCAGCGTTTCTGCCAGCGCCGTGTCAAACACGTTCCTCTGCTCGGCGGCGGACATTGGCGGCTCGATGCGGAAGAGCGCGTCGATGACCTCGGCGTGGAGCAGATCGGCATTTTTGCTGTAAAAGAGCGCGTTGTAGATGTTCGCAGCGCGGTCGTCGAAGGCGGGAAAGAGAAAGCCAAGCTCGGGCGCGAGGGCGATGTGGCCGGTGGAGCTTGGGTGGAAAGCCTCCTCGTCCGTGTCGTAGCGCAGTTCGAGCGTGGGAGCCTTCACGGGGCAGATGGAACAGACGAAATACTTGTACACATCGCTCGATGCGTCCGCCTGCAATTCGTCATCCCTGCCGCGGAAGGGTACGTCGTAGGCGTCGGCGGTGAGAAGAATGAGATAATTGGTCTCCCCCATGTCGATCGATTCGATGATCTTCCGGCACAGCGCTTCACGCGCGTTTGCGTCCTTACACTCCGTCTGGCGCAGCGTCTGGAGCAGACGGTGCTCGTCGCTGTCCGCGACCTGTGCGGTGGAAAACTCGATGTTGACAAGATTGCGCCCCAGCGTGCCGGAGAGTGACTTCTTCAGCAGTCCCAGGTACATCTCCTGCTCGTCCTCCCGCATCAGGCCGAGCGAGGCATCGATCCATGAAATGACTTCACGGTTGGAGTTGACATAACAGCCGTAAACGCGGCTGAAGTTATTCTTATCAAGCCGGAAGCGCCGGCGGATTTCGTTAAGCTCTTTCTGGTTCATGGTGTTCCTTTCCGATACGATAAAATGCATGAAACCAGTTTACCACGGATGCCGCCGCACGGCAAGAAGAAAGGAGCGAACAGGGTGTGTGCCTGTCCGCTCCTTTTTCGCCGGATGAGAGAGATATGAGAAAAAATGAGAAGAGATCAGACGCTCAGATCACCGGCGGCCTTGATCTTCACGCGGTTGGTGTTGCCGGGATAATAGGCCAGCGGCACATCCTCCATTTCGATGATCTCCACGGTATCACGCACAGCGCCGGCCTCGACGGCCAACTCGATGGCTTCTTTCTTCGCCTTTTCCAGCGACTGTTCACGGGGAAGCTCCTCGTAGTTCATCAGCTTTTCATACGTGCCGCTCACCTTGGAGATTGCAGAGCCGATGGCGTTGGCGCAGCCGAAGTGCTCCGGCTTTAAAACAGATGCCGCACCGCTGATCTTCTCCGGCAGGATGATGGAACCGCCGCCGACAAGGATCAGATCCACGTCCGCGTTGGAGACCTTCATGGCGTCCACGCTGTCTTCCACCAGCGCGCGGATCGCGGCCATGGCCTTATCCGCCACCTCCTGAGAAATGACTTCCACCTTGGACCGATCGCCCAGCTCCACCATGCCCAGCCGCACGGCGATATCGGTGGCGGTCATCACATCGCCGCCGAATACAAGCGCCTTTTTCGTGATCTCATAGCCCACGCTGTCGGGGCCGACGGTCACGCTGCCGTCATCCCTGACACGCACGATGGAGCCGCCGCCCAGACCGATGGAAATAACGTCCGGCATCCGGAAGTTGGTGCGCACACCGCCAATGGTGACGGCCACGCTGGACTCCCGGGGGAAGCCGTTCTGGATCACGCCGAGGTCGGTGGTCGTACCGCCCACATCTACCACGATGGCATCCTTCAAGGAGGAGAGGTAACTGGCGCCGCGGATGGAGTTCGTGGGGCCGCAGGCGACCGTCAGGATCGGATAGCGGCGGGCGTGCTCCATGGTCATGAGCGTGCCGTCATTCTGGCTGAGATACACGTCTGCATTGACAATGCCCTCATCCCGCAGGCTCTTGGCAAAGCCCTCGGTGAAGCGCTCGGCTACCTGCCACAGCGCGGCGTTCAGGATCGTGGCATTTTCCCGCTCGATCAGACCCATAGAGCCGATCTCGCTGGAGATGGAAATATGGACGTCCTCGCCCATGATCTCCCGGCAGAGCTTGGCCGCCTCTACTTCATGGTCATTGCGGACGGTGGAGAACACGCAGGAAATGGCAATGGACTTCACGCCCTTTGCCTTCATCTCCTCAAAGAACGCCTTGGCGGCAGCGGTATCCAGCGGGGCCAGTTCCCTGCCGTCATATTCAAAGCCGCCTCCGATAATGGTGCTGCCCACGGCCACCTTTTGAATATCCTCCGACCAGTCCACCATGGGACGGATGCCGGTGGTGGCAGGCGCGCCGATGCGCAGGATGCCGATGGGGGCCAGATTCTTGCGCTCCACAATGGCATTGGTGCACTGGGTCGTACCCAGCATAGCCTGATGGATCTGCGCGGGATCCATACCGGAGACCTCCAGCACCGTGCGCATAGCGCCCAGAATACCGTCGTAAATATCCGCAGAGGTGGGATACTTGATGTCCGCCACCACCGCGCGGTTTTCGTCTACCAGGACGGCATCCGTATTGGTGCCGCCCACATCAATTCCGAGTTTATACATGATCAGTTACCTCCCTTGCAGCGCTCTTCCAGAGGAATGTAATCCGTGTCCACGCCGAAATAGCGGGGGCCTACCAGCTCGATGCCCTTTTCCGTCCGCCACAGATGGAAGCACTTGAGGCCGACCACCATGACACGCTTGCCGTACTTGAGGCCGTCTGTGGTAACGGGGATATAGGTCTCCGTATCCACCAGAGAAATGAGGTCGGGGGTGGTAGCCAGGATCTTGCCGTCCACCGTGGCGGTCAGGTTCTCATTCTGGAACTCCACATAGGCGGTATGGCCCTTGTGCTCACCGATGCCCTCCAGCACGACCTTGCCGATGTTGAAGCCGGCCCGGGTCTCCCGCAGCACATCCGCGATCTTGCCCTTAAAGAGCTTGAAGCCCTCGGACATTTCAAGGAAATGCTCCTCCGGCGTCTGGTCGCCGCAGTCCTTGACAGTGCGGATGGCCTTGCCAAGCTGCTGGCTGCGGGTGACGATGCCGTGGACACCAAATTCCTTCATCTGTTTGCCGCTCATGGGATAAAGAGACACGGAGACCGATGCGCCGCAGCTCATGGTGACCGACCGGGCCAGCTCCTCCGTCCACTTGTTGGTGATGGTCTCAAAGATGCAGCTGTTGCCCTTCTCGTCCACCAGCGCCATCGGCGTTGCCTTGATACCGCCGATGGTAAAGGTCACCATCTGCAATTCAGGGAAGGCGCGGCCCATGCCGTCCACATCCACCATCGGCATATTCAGCCGGGCCGCCGCAGCGATGGGCAGCATGGAGTTGACGCCGCCGGCCTCGATGGGCATAAAGGCGTAGATCTCCCTGCCAAAGAACTTGGATACCATATCAAAGAGCTTTTTGTATTCGTTGCCGCCAATGGCCTTCTCCGCCAGTACCGTCGGCGCGCCCATCATCGCGATGGGGACAATAAGGGCATCATCCGGCACCTCCTCCGGGTCCAGCAGCGTGACGGGGCCGCACTCCTGTACGGCACCGATGGCCACCAGCTTGCCCACATAGGGATCACCGCCGCCGCCGGCGCCCAGCAGCGCCGCGCCAGTGGCAATATCTTCGATCTCAGGGATTCCGATTTTTCGCATGACCTTTTCCTTCTTTCGTTATAATTGCAGTGCACAGGAGAAGCGGGCAGTTCCCCGCTCCTCCTGCGACAGATATTACGCAGTCTGCTTTGCGGGCATCGGCTTTGCGGACGTCAGCTTCGCAAGGCCCACATAGAGGACCAGTGAAACCACAATACCGTTGACCGGGCCCACAAAGAACGGCCAATTCAGAAACGGTAACGCCTCTACCAGGCCGGGGAAGCTGGCGAAGGTACCGCCAGTGATGCAGGCAAACACAGCACCCACGGCAAAAGAGATGACGCCGACGGCAGAAAAACCGGGGCGGGGAGAGAAATTCTCCCGCTTGCCCTTGCCCACGATCCAGTAGGAGGCGATCAGCACGCCGGCCAGCGGCGGGATCAGCGCGGACATAAGGGACAGGAAGCCCTGGAAGGCATTCAGCAGGCCAAAGGCTGCCAGCAGCGTACCGATGGCGCCGGCCACGCCTGTGGTGACCTTAAACTTGCTCTCATCAAAGCCAAGGAGGTTGCTGAGGGCCAAGCCGCCGGAATAGGCGTTGGTAACGTTGGTGGTCCAGGTTGCCAGCACCAGTGCCACAAGGCCGACAAACGGTACGCCCAGAGAGGCGAGGATGGCGGAAATGTCATACTGCCCCGTCACAACGCTCATGAGCGCGCCGGTCAGCAGCATAAAGAGTCCTGCGGGAATAACGCCCACAAGGGAGGATTTCACCACATCCGCACGGCTCTTGGCAAAGCGGCAGTAGTCGGCGGAGATCACGCCGCCCAAGGCGAAGGAGGCGACCACCATAGAGATGCCGAACACCATGCCGGAGGAGTTCTCAGGCGCATAGTTTGCGATGGCGCTGCCGCCGTCATTTGTGGTAATACCGGCAATGAGACCGTACAGGCAGACGATGACCAGCAGCGGCACGGCAATATAGTTGAGCCACTTGAGGCCCTTGAAGCCGACGCAGGCGGTCAGCAGCATGATGACGCCCCAGACAATGGAACTGATGGAAACAAATACCGGGGATGCCTCTGTGCCCAGCATATTGGCCACCATGCTGGCAAAGGCACTGCCGCAGGTGGCGGACTGGATACCGAACCAACCGACGCAGGCAATCGCAAGAAGTGTGCTGATGATATACCGTGCGCCCTTTTCGCCCAGCGCACCGGAGGCCATCACGGACACCGGCAGTCCGGTATCGCAGGCCTGCATACCGATGCAGATCATATAGGCACAGATCAGGCCGTAGCCAATCAGGATGGACAGGACGATCTGACCGAGGCTCAGTCCGCCGCCGGCGAGCACGCCGCCGATCATCAGGCAGGGGACGCAGATCATGCCGCCGGCCCAGACCGCCGCGATGGACAGCCAGCTCTGACGCTGGGATTCTTCGATCTTGAAGCCGCTTGTGTTGTTTTCATTCATGGGGGGATGCACCTCTTCTCTAAAGACTTCTTTCGGGGTAGCTCCGAAGATTGTGGAAAAGTATAGCACCGCGGTAGGAAAATAAGAACTGTCGAATCGGCAGAAAAAAGAGTGTGTTCGTTGTCTTATTGGACAACGAACACACTCTGGCTTATGAAAGATATCAGCGGGCGGCATGGAGCAGACGGTAAACGCCGGCGCTGCGGTAGAGCTCAATGGTCTCCGGCATTTTTCCAAGCCGGAAGCCCAGAAGGTCGGAGATGCGCTGAAGGCGGTATTTGATGGTGTTGACATGCAGATACAGCGTCTGCGCCGTGCGTGTAACGCTGCTGTCACAGTCGAGAAGGTACACACAGGCGGTCTCGAGCAGATCAAAGTATTCCCGGTCGGTCTGAAGCACGGAGAGAGGGAGCGTCCGTTGAATGGCGGCGGTTTCCCCCTCACTGATGCGCCGGCGGCATTCGGCGGCAAATTTCAGCTCGCCGAGGAGAAAAATGCGCTTGTGCAGAAAGATGAGTTTTGCGTCCTCTAAATTGTCGAGAGTCAACAAATACGCTCTTCGGCAGTTTGTCGTGTTGGACAATGAGCTGCATCGCACCACGACTGCGTCCGGACTGTCTGCCTGCGCGCGCTCGAGCAGCTGCTCCATCACGCGCTCCGTCTCGCGCATGGAGTGGGGCGTGCTCAGACACATGACCGGCTGCCCCTCGTAGATGGCGCCGATGGCAGTGCCTGTGCACTGGCGCGCCAGCTCAAGGTCCTGCTCCATCCGTTCCTCGACGGCGGCTGTCTCGCTTACGCCGCAGAGCATCCACAGCTCATGGAGAGAAGCGATGTCGATGTGGAAGATTTCCGCCAGCCGACGCATTTTCAGCGGCTCATCCTGCAAAATAGCGCGCAGCAGCTCGTGGATTGCCACGGCGCTGTGCTGGCGGCCCCAGATGTTGACACAGATGCGCGTGACGTCGGCGATCTGCTCGATGACATCCTGACTCAGCGGCGCACCCTCTTTGATAAGGAGAAGCTCAAGCAGCTGCTCATCGTCGGAGCGGATCGGCAGGCGGCAGAGCTCCGCGTCCGGCAGAAATGGACAGGGACGGTGCGAGCTGTCTGCCGGGGAAGGGTCGAGACGCTCGAAGCCGCGGCGGATTGTATCATCCATGCCGCTCGGCCAAGTGGCGAGGTTGAGGATGCGCTGCTCGTGTGTGCAGAGCACGAGCGAACAGGAGAGCTCGGCACTGAGCATCTGAAGCACCGTGCCGACGGTTTGCAGATGGTGCGGCACGGAGGAAATGCGCGCGAGGATATCGGACACGAGCGAGACATTGGCCGCGCGGTCGCGGTAAATGCACTCGGTCACATCGGTGATGAGGTCGCTGTAGCGCAGGTGGCGCTGTCCCTCGGGCATGGAAATGAGAACGAAGTCCTTCTGATTGGCAATGTCGATCAGGCGCTGGTCGACATAGGGCAGATAAACGCCCACATAATACAGAATAAGGCCGACCTCACCGCCGTCCGCCAGCCGCCGCAGGTTGGAGCATTGCAGCTCGACATTGTCCGTGCAGTTGAGAAAGCCGGTAATAACGATCTCGCTGCCGGAGTATTTGTCGTGCTGAAACACCTCGTTGATCAAAACACCCGGGTCGGTGGACTCGAGGACGGAGATCGAGGAAACGACTCGCCCGAGCCCGCCGGCGCCGCCGAGGACTCTGGCCTGACGCAGCGAGGGGAGCTTGAGAAGATCTGCCACGGTGACGCTCATACGAAAACGGCCTCCTTTGTATTCTGTGCTTTTCGATAGCGTACCATATTTCCGCCTGCGCGGCAAGGCGGAAAGCTGCGTGATCTGCCGCCGCGATCGCCGATTTATCCGAAATTTCCGCGAAAGCCCTTGCTTTTTTCACGCGGAAGGAGTAATATCACACCACAATCAAACAGGGGAGCTTGTTTTGGCTGGCTGAGAGGAAGGACACACCTTCGACCCTTTGACCTGATGCGGATAATGCCGCCGTAGGAAGCGTGAGGATCACGTGGTGTTACGGAGGCGTCCGGCGGGCGTCTCCTGTTTTTTACCTTTGAGGAAAGGGGGAAACGCGTACCACGAAGGTGGCGGGCTGAGGGGGAGCGCCCTGAGTCCTGTATGACAGCGATGGGAAGCCGTGTTCCGGCGTGAGAGGATGCCAGCAAGCATCGACCGACCTTCCTGACGGTTTCCGAGGGGAAACTGCATCCATTTTCGGGAAGCGACGCTGTCAGATGCCGTTTCCTGCATGATCTCAAAGGAGTAAGAAAAATGAAAAAGATCAATATCCGCAAGCTGGCTGTCGCCGGTGTATTCTGCGCCGTGGCTGTCGTTGGCAGTCTCTTTTCCTTCCCTGTGTTCGGCAGCAAGTGCGCGCCTGTGCAGCACATGGTCAACATCCTCTGCGCTGTCCTGCTCGGACCGGGGTACGGCGTGGGCGCGGCGTTCATCGCCTCGCTGCTGCGCAACCTCTTCAAGCTTGGCAGCCTGATGGCCTTCCCCGGCAGCATGTTCGGCGCGCTGCTGTGCGGCCTCGTGTATCAGAAAACGAAAAGCATTCCCGCAACGCTCCTCGGTGAGGTGTTCGGCACGGCGGTCCTCGGCGGACTGTGCGCCTATCCGGTCGCCACACTTCTGATGGGGAAGAGCGCGGCGGAGATCGCGTTTTACGCGTATATCATTCCCTTTCTGATCTCGACGGCTGCGGGCGCGCTTCTTTCTGCCGCCGTGATCTACAGCCTGAAGAAAGCGGGTCTCCTGCGCTCGATGCAGGATTCTCTTGCGAGGTGAGAGGACAGCAATGACGTTTGGACAGGTGCTCGAACGTGTTCGGGCCGCATCGCCGATGGTTCACAACATTACCAATTATGTCACGGCCAACGACTGCGCCAATCTGCTGTTGGCCTGCGGTGCGTCGCCCATCATGGCCGACGACGCGCAGGAGGCGGCAGAGATCACGGCGCGCTGCGCCGCGCTCAATATCAACCTCGGCACGCTCAGCGGCCGGAAGGCGGAGGCCATGCTGCTCGCCGGCAGGCGTGCAAATGCGCTGGGGCGTCCGGCCGTCCTCGATCCCGTGGGCGCGGGCGCGTCCGGACTGCGGATCGAAACGGCGGAGAAGCTGCTTCATGAGGTTCGCTTTACCGTCATCCGCGGCAACATGTCCGAGATCCGTGCGCTCTCCGGCGGCGGATCGGAAAAGGGCGTGGATGCGGACGCGTCGGATCGCGTGACAGAGGAGACGCTGGATGCGGCAGCCGCCTTTGTCAAGGCTTTTGCGGAGCGAATGGGCGCGGTGGCGGCTGTCACCGGCGCGATCGACATTGTGACTGATGGCCGCACGGCGTACCGCATCCGGAATGGGCACCCGATGATGTCCCGCGTCACAGGAACAGGCTGTCAGCTCTCGGCACTGACGGCGGCTTTTCTTGCCGCCGCGCCGGAAGAGCCGCTCATCGCTGCGGCCGCCGCGGTCTGTGCGATGGGGCTTGCCGGTGAGATCGCATACCGGCGGCTCACACTGCTCGACGGCAATGCATCCTATCGGAATTACATCATTGACGCCATCTACAACATGACTCCGACGCAGCTGGAGGAGGGAGCAAGCTATGAAGTGCGATAAGAATACCATGCGCCTGTATGCGGTGACGGATCGGGCCTGGACAGGGAGGCAGAGCCTTTATGAACAGGTCGAGTGTGCGCTCAAGGGCGGCGTGACCTGTGTGCAGCTGCGCGAGAAGGGAATGGACGAGGACCGGCTGGTGGAGGAGGCGGCGGAGATCGCCGCGCTGTGCCGCCGGTATGGTGTGCCGTTTCTGATCAACGACAATGTCGACGTCGCGCTGCGCTGCGGCGCGGACGGCGTGCATGTCGGGCAGGATGACATGGCGGCAGCGCAGGTGCGGCAGAGAGTGGGACGCGACAGGATCGTCGGCGTTTCCGCGCACTCTGTCGAGCAGGCGCTGGAGGCCGTGAAAAACGGCGCGGACTACCTCGGCGTGGGGGCGGCGTTCTCCACCTCGACCAAGCGGGACGCGAATGTTCTGCCGCGCGGCGTGCTGCACGACATCTGCGAAGCGGTGGACGTTCCTGTGGTCGCCATCGGCGGCATCAGCCGTACGAACATCATGCAGCTCTCCGGCACGGGGGTGGATGGCGTCGCGCTCGTGAGCGCAATCTTCGCTGCGGAGGATATCGAAGCGGAGTGCCGTGCGCTCCGCGCCCTGTCGGAGGAAATGACCGGCGCGTAACGCGGCATGGAAAGCGTATGCAAGCGGCGGACCGGGGGCACCACTCTCCGCCGCTCAATAAAAATAATGCAGAGAGAAGGAACAGACAATGAAAACAGCATTATCGATCGCGGGAAGCGATTCCAGCGGAGGCGCCGGGATTCAGGCGGACATCAAGACCATGGCGATGAACGGCGTGTTTGCCATGACCGCCGTGACGGCGCTCACGGCACAGAATACGACCGGCGTGCGCGCCATTCAGGAATCTACGCCCGATTTTCTCCGGGAGCAGATCGACGCGGTATTTGAGGATATTCGCCCGGACGCGGTGAAGATCGGCATGGTCTCGTCGAGCGAGCTGATTCGCGTGATCGCGGAGCGGCTGCGGCACTACAAGGCAGAAAATGTGGTCGTCGATCCGGTGATGGTGGCGACGAGCGGCTCGGCGTTGATGAAAACGGACGCGGTGGAGACCCTTATGGGGGAGCTTTTCCCGCTCGCGGCACTCATCACGCCGAATATCCCCGAGACGCAGATCCTCTCCGGTCTTACCATTGAGAGCGCGGCGGACATGGAAGCCGCAGCAAAGAAGATCTATGCCGAGCATGGCTGCGCCGTGTTGGTCAAGGGCGGCCACAGCGTCAATGATGCCAACGATCTGCTGTGCGCAGACGGAAAACTCTGCTGGATCGAGGGGAAGCGCATCGACAACCCCAATACGCACGGCACCGGCTGCACGCTCTCGAGCGCCATCGCCTCGAACCTTGCCAAGGGATATGATCTGGAGACATCTGTGCGCCGGGCGAAGGAGTATATTTCCGGCGCGCTTGCGGCCATGCTGGATCTTGGAAAGGGCCGGGGACCGATGAATCACGGCTTTGATCTGCACAGCAGATTTGCAGAGGAGAATTGAAAGCAGCTCCGCGACCGGATATGCACCGCCTGAACAAAATGATAAAATAATGCCGCGGCCTGTCCCGAAGGGGATAGGCTGCGGCGCTTTTTTTGCGTTTTTCTGCACAACGAATAAAAAGTGTTGACAAATGTAATCAAACATGCTATATAGTTGATTACAGATGTAACCAAAAAATGCGGAAAGGAAGTGTGGTACGGATGGAACAGATCAATCTGACACCGGCGGAGTGGCGCATCATGGAGTGCCTGTGGGAGCGCGCGCCGCAGACCGGACGCGAGGTGGCGCAGAGCATGGAGCGCGCTGTGGGCTGGAGCCGCAGCACCACGCTGACGCTTTTAAAGCGCCTTGTGGATAAGGGCATCGTCCGGTGCGATACGGAGGGGACAAAGAACGCTTTTTCTCCTGCCGTGCGCCGCGAGGACGCGGCGCAGGCCGAGACGGAGACCTTCCTTGACCGCGTCTATCAGGGAAGCCTGAGCATGATGGTCAGCGCTATGACACAGAAAAAGGCCATTTCCAAAGAAGAAATCGATGAACTCTATGAGCTGCTGCGGCAGATGGAGGAGGGGACAAAATGATGCAGTGGATCCTATCGTCGAGTGTGTTGATCCTTGCTGTGGCCGCGCTGCGCGCCGTGCTGCGCGGCAGGATCAGCCTGCGGATGCAGTACGTCCTGTGGCTGTTGGTTCTGGTGCGGCTGCTTGTACCGGTGAGCTTCGGCACGAGTGGATTGAGCGTGATGAACGCTGTGCCCGGGCGCGAAACGATTCTGCCCCAGAGCATGAGCCGGCCTGAAAGCAGCCAAAGCGGAAACGTCACGGTGCCGGAGGCTACCGATACGGCCGGTGTTCCGGCGCAGAGCATGAATGAGCCGTCTCCGCCGGATCTTACGCAGAATTTCACTGTTACGCCGGATGCGCCGACGGTCAAGGTGACCGACTGGGCACAGACCGCAAAGACTGTGTGGCTCATTGGCACGGCGGCGGTCGGGCTGACGTTCCTTGCGGCGAATCTGCGCTTTGCCCGCACGCTGCGCCGCTCGCGCAGAAGAGTGGATGGATTGGGCGCGGCGCTTCCGGTCTATGAGAGCGGCGAGACGGACACCCCGTGCCTGTTCGGCCTGTTCCGTCCGGCTGTCTATCTCACGCCTGCGGCGCTGGCTGACACACAGGCGCTGCGTTATTCGCTTGCGCATGAGCAGACGCACTACTGCCACGGAGATCATCTCTGGGCGGTGCTGCGCGGCGCATGTCTGGCGCTGCACTGGTATAATCCTCTTGTCTGGTGGGCGGCGGAGCTTTCCCGCCGCGACGCGGAGCTGGCCTGTGACGAGTCGACGATCCGCCGTCTCGGCGAGAGCGAGCGCGCCGCCTATGGGCGCACGCTCATCCGCATGACGTGCGAAAAGCGCCCCGCGCTGCTTGTCACCGCGACGATGATGACTGACAGCGGCGGAGGGCTGCGTGAGCGCATCACATTGCTGGTGAAAAAACCGAAAACAGCGGCATATACGGCGATATTCGTGCTGGCGATCGCGGCGGTCGCAGCGGTCGGCACTTTTACCGGACGGCAGACGGAGCTGGCCGATCCGTTCTGCACGGATTATGAGGCGGCGGAGGCGGTCGGCTATGCGCCGATTTGTTCGGATGGGAAAATCATCCGCGACATCGAGACCCTTACGGTCCACATGCGTACCGTGGACAACGTGCGGGGGCTCACGCTCCTCAAGGCGTCCACGGAGGGCGAAAACCGGTATGAAACGGTGACGGCGGTCCGGCTGACGAAGCAGAACTTTGACGCGCGCTTTGAAAGCGCCGTGGAGGGCGACGGACCGACTGAGTGGCGCGATACAGGATTGTCGGCTTCCAAGCTGCGCCGCGAAAACGCGAACGCGTGGCTGTGCACCTCCTCCACGGCGGATGAGCGCGGCTGGGCGAACCGCGTATATCTGCTCCAGCAGAAGAATGGAACGCTGTATCTGGTGATGGCGGATGAGCAGGAGGCATCCGAAGGCTATCCCGATGGCAGAAACTTCGTCTGCTGGGTGCTCCGCCTTGAAGTAAAAACCTACCAGACCTATGCGACGGCGGAACACTATCTGGCCTCTGTTGTCAGCCGGCTCAAGCAGCCGGACGGCTATACCTATTATATTCTCCCAGACGGCGCGCAGAGCAGCGCGGGCGGGGCCCCAATCGAGGTCACGGAGGCTGCCGCCGATGTACGTGTCACGGAGTTTGTGAAGGAAGCAAGCTATGCCGAGATCGTGCCCGGCAGCACCATGGAGCTCTGGCGCCTGAGCTATGAGGTCAAGCCGGAGGACAAGGCGGGCGCGCTGCCCGACCGATTCTTCTGGGTCGGCGGCAACAATATCACCGACGACGGCTACATCTCCGATGGCTGGATGCACTTTCTCACCATGCTCCGCACGGACGAGGGCTACTGGGTGCTGAACGACCAGAAGTCGAACGACGGATTGTTTTACAATGGGTGCAGCTACAGCGACGATCCGACCGCATACCTCTATGATTTTTATGCGGACTACAGTCATTATGACTGGCCGCGCTATAAGATCCCGAATTTCTTCACCGGCCTTCTCAGTGATCCGGACGTGATGGCTACCAGTGCCGACGCGGAGGGCGACCGCTATGACGGCGATGGCTGGTACATTTACCTTCAGCCGGTGATCTGGCGTCAGGAGGCGGACGGCGACGGCTGGTACTCGGCCTACGAGACCGGAAGCACGCTCCGTGTGGACAGAAGCTACGACAGCGTGGAGATGATGGAGCAGTTCTACCGCGACGGCGGCTTTACGCTTGAACAGTACCGGGAGGGCGCGGCGCTCCACGGCCCGTGGAAGCGCTTCGACGTGGAGAGCGGCACGCAGTTTGCCAGCTATCTTATGCCCAACGCGGAGGAGGGAGGCTGCTACATCATCTCAACCAGCTATGTTCCGACCGACGAGATCGTGACGAACCAGTGGGGCACATGGAACAAGGGCGTGCAGGTGCAGAATGAGGCCATCGAGCTCGAGCAGATGGCGCGGAGCTTCGTGGTTGCGCCCGAGTCGGCGTATGTGCCCACATTTGAGACGGATCTTGCGCTGGCAGCAAGCGGATCGGGAAGCCTGATGCTTACCTCCGATGGTGCGGAGCAGGGAAGCTACTCGCTCGGCGATACCTGGAACGAGCCGCAGCTCGCGAGCTATGAGTACACGCCCGACAGCGCGCCACAGGCGGACGGCGGGGCTGTGCTGACGCTGTGGCTGAGCAACAACGACGCATCCTATTTCACCTTTTACGAGGGAACGAACACCGTCGGCTACTTCCGCGGCAGCCCGGACACAGTAGAGTATTACGAAGCGCACGGTTACTTTGGGAATGTGGACGGTGATGGGCGCAAGCTCTTCGACCTGATGCTTGACTGGTACGACGAGGCGGAGTTCGCCGCGCTGCGCGGCACGGTCGAGGACGCTGCAATCCCGAACGACAGCCTGACGTGGCAGCAGGCGGCGCAGAAGTGGATCGATGCCTATGAGGGCGCGCACCTCGGTGTGCGCAGCGGCAGTATGTTCCGGTATACATGGGTGAAGAACACCGTCAGGCCGGCCAAAGAGGAAACGAAGAGCTTGCGTGAACTCGGCGAGCTGGACGAAAACGGCTATGCATTCTACACCACGACTGCGTTCGTGGCAGAGAACGAGCAGGCACTGAACAACTCCATGGCAGGCAACACCGGCGATTGCGCCGATCCCGATGCGCCGGAGGGCGCATATGAGTTCTACCGCTGCTGTGTGATTCGGCTGGAAGATGACGGCTGGCACGGCGTGATGTACGGCACTGGCTGGTGAAGAACCGCTCCCGCTTTGGCGGGAGCAATACTCCGGATGCGGAGGGAACAGCAAAAGTGGTGCACATTGGCGGTTGCCCTTTTCCGCAGAATGTGATAGACTGAGCCAAACTGATAAAAAGGAGGCACAGCCATGGATGCGATTTACGAGATCGATCTGGAGGATTGCCCCGACTGCCGCGGCGTCGGCGCGATGCAGGATGAGCAGGGATGGTGCGTGTACGTTTCCTGTGTGGACTGCGGCGCGCACACGGCGCATATCAGCTATGATACGCCGGAGGAGCGGCTGGAAGCGGCAAAGCAGGCCGCGCGGCTCTGGAACATGGGGAAAATGATCCACAGCGGCGTCGGCGACTGATCCGGCACATAAAAAACAGAGAGCACCGCGCAGAAGCGGTGCTCTCTGTTTGCTTGTTTTCGCGCTTACTTTGCCGCAGGACCCTTCGGCTCTTCCGGTGCGCGGCTGCCCTCGGCAGGAAGCTTCATCTCCACGCTGCCGACGATCACGGCACCCTTGACCACGGAGAGCGTTCCGGTGAGGACGCTGCCGTTGATCTGAGCCTTCTGCTCAAGCGTGGTGTTGCCGGCGATCTTCAGGTCGCCCGTGATCTCACCGGCGCACAGCAGCTCGCGGGCTGTGACGCTGCCGACGATCTTCGAGCCCTCGCTCACCGATACCGTGCCGTTGGCGACGACGTCGCCCGTCAGGCTGCATCCGGAGAGGCTGAGACTGCCGGCGGTGATGTTGCTTTGAATATCGGAGCGCATAATGACCGTGCCGCGGGTGGTGAGGTCGCCCTTGAAGCCGCCGGCGATCTCAATGTCGCCCTCGGAGCGCAGCGTGCCCTCGAAGGACGTGCCGGGAGCGAGGAAGCTTGCGGCCGGCTTCGGACGTACGATCGCGGGAAGAGGAGGCTTCTTTTTGGCGCTCTGCGCGTCGGGAACGGCTTCCGGCGCGTGCGCGGCGGGTGCGTCATCGTTGACGGGGGTGACGCTGAAGATCTCTTTCATTGTGTTTTTGAAGTTTTCCATTTTCTCCTTCTCCTTTTCCTTTTCAATTGAGCGGCAACAAACATCAGGGCGTATGGCCGGGATCGCTATAGCAGGTCTCATCCCGGAAGCCGAGCAGCATACCGGGCAGATAGAGCCACGGCTTATGCAGCGTTTCGTTGTACAGATCTACGGCCTGATGATAGATGCTCTCGCTGCGTGAGAGCACATCGGCGAGCTCGGGGTCATAGCGCACACCGGCTGCCTTTTTGTGGCAGGCGGCAAGCTGCGTCCTTGCGCTCTCGACCATGCTCCTGCGACCGAGAAGAATGCGCCGCGCCTCCCAGAACCAGAGCAGAATGAAAGCGGCGGAGCTGATGAGAGCAAGCGGCCACGCGATCAGCGACGACATGGCGTTTCAACTCCTTTCATCGGCGGATCGGCTTTACTGTCTGAAAAAAGCATACCAGTTTTTTCTTAAAAAAGAGCACTGTCGGCCTGAAATGTATGCTTTTGCGGCCTGAAATGCACGAAAATGAAAAGTGCGGCTGGAAAACGGACGGGTTTTATGATAATATAAAAAGCAGAATACAGACGAACGGTGTCGAAAGGGGGGCGGCAGAATGTATATTGCGGTGTGCGATGATCAGGCCTCGGAGCTGGAGCTGATAACGAGGCTGCTGCAAACATGGCAGGAGGAGCGGTGCACGCCGGTGCGCTGCCACACCTTCCACAGCGCAGGCGAACTGCTTGACGCGGCGCGGCGCGAGCGCTTCACGCTCTATCTGCTCGACGTGATGATGCCGGGCGTGGACGGTATGGAGGCCGCGCGAGAGATCCGCAGCTTCGACGCGGCGGCCGACATCGTGTTTCTGACCTCTTCGCCCGGCTTTGCCTATGAAAGCTACGGTGTGCGGGCGATGGAATACCTGCTCAAGCCCATCAGTGCCAGACTGCTCTTTCCTGTGCTCGACCAGCTTGCACTGCGTGAGCAGAAGCCGCAGGATGGGCTGACGATCAAGTCGGGCACACTGCTCGTGCGCGTGCCGTTTTCGCAGCTGGCCTATGTCGAAGTCAACGGGAAGCATCTTTACTTCAACCTTGCCGACGGGCAGGTGCGCGAGGCGGCCGGTTCGCTCCGCGAGTATGAGGACGAGTTGCTTGCGCGGCCGGAGTTTGTGCGCATCCACCGCTCCTACATCGTCAACATGATGCAGATTTCGGAGCTTTCCAATGCCGGCGTGCATACGTTTTCCGGGAAAGAACTGCCGGTGTCGCGGCTGCTGTATCCGCAGCTGCAAAGGGAATACATGAAGCTTTTGTTTACGAGAGAGGGATGAGGGTATGACTGCACTGGCGGCGCTCGGTGTTTTTAATTACGGTCTGGTGCTGATCTACGGCCTGTTTTTGAGCGTTTTTATTTCCGGCGGATGGGAGACGCACCGCCAGAGGGCGATGGTCTTTACCGCCTGCCCCATCTTCCTGCTCATCCAAAGCTTTTTCTGGCTGATGTACAGTGTTGACACGGCCAAGCGGCTTTATCCGCTGATCGTGCATCTGCCGCTGGTGCTGATCCTGATTTTCGTGCTCAAAAAGCGCACCGGTGTGGCGGTCGTCAGTGTGTGTACGGCGTATTTGTGCTGCCAGCTCCCGCGCTGGGTGAATCTTGTGGTCACGGCAGTGACGCAGTCTCCTCTGGCCGGCGAGATCAGCTATACACTTGTCATCGTTCCGATCTTCATTCTCCTCTGCCGCCTGTTCGTGCGTCCGGCATATGCGGCCATGACGGCGTCGCCCAATTCTCTGCTGCTCTTCGGCAGCCTGCCGGTGGCGTACTATTTTTTTGATTATGCCACGGTGATCTATTCCGATGCGCTCTACCGCAGCGACGGCGCGATCAATGAGTTTCTGCCGACCGTGCTCATCACGTTCTATGTGATGTTCCTGACGGCTTACCATGTTCAGAGCACCAGACGTGCGGAGACAGAAATGCAGAACTCCATGCTTGAGGCGGGATTGAAGCAGTCGCAGACCGAGATGGACGCGCTGCGCCGCTCAGAGGTGCAGACGGCAGTCTATCAGCACGATATGCGCCACCACCTGAACATGATCGATGGCCTTCTGGCGGCGGGACGGACGCAGCAGGCGGAGGAATATATCAAAAAGGTGCAGGCGGATATCGAGACGGTCACGCCTCGGCGCTTCTGCGAGAACGAGCTGGTGAATTTGCTCTGTTCGTCCTTTGCTGGCAAAGCCGAGCACATGGGCGTGCGCCTGACGGTGGAGGCGGCGCTGCCGCAGGTGCTCTCTATCCCGGATACGGAGCTGTGCTCCGTGCTCTCCAACGGACTGGAAAACGCGCTGCGCGCGGTCACGCCGCTGCCGGAGGGGAAACGCTGGGTGTCGCTCTACTGCGGCGTGCGGCTGGGAAAGCTGCTCCTTGAGATCCGCAATCCCTGTGCAGAGCGGGTCGTCATGCGCGGTGGGCTTCCTGTTTCACAGCGTGAGGGACATGGATACGGCTGCCGCAGCATCCAGACAATTGCACAGCGGCGCGGCGGACTGTGCGCGTTCCGCATGGAGGAGGATGCGTTCCTCCTTCAGTTCATGCTGCCGGTCAGGGAGGAACCGGCTTGATGCCGGCCGTATTCTGTAGGCTTTATGATTTGAATAAACAGAGAGACCCGCTGTTTGGCAGCGGGCCTCTCTGTTTATTTTGTCAACAGCGCAAGTGCTCTCTTCCTTGTCGGGACAAAAGCGGGGAGCGTGCCTTTATTCAATACGTGCGCTCATGTCCTGCCGTGCGGCGGCACAGAGAGCGCGCGCAGCGTCCATCGTGTCCGCATGCGCGGCGTAATAGAGCTTGAGCTTCGGCTCTGTGCCGCTGGGACGGACGATGACCTTAACGTGCGCCGTGCGGAACTCGAGCACATCGCTCTTCGGAAGGCCGTCCAGTCCGCCGAGGTAGTCGCGCGTCTGCAAGACCGCTTCGCCTGCAAGCGTTTCAGGCGCGGCGGCACGTAATGCGGCCATGATGCGCACCATGCGCTCCGTGCCGTCCCCGCCGGGGAGGGCGACGCTTTGCAGCTCGTTATGATAACAGCCGAAGCGCGCGTACAGCGCGTCCATTGCCTGCGCGAGTGTCTGTCCCTGCGCACGGTGCCACGCCGCCATCTCGCAGCAGAGCATGGAGGCGTTCACTGCGTCCTTATCGCGCACATGCGCTCCGGAAAGGTAGCCGCAGCTTTCCTCAAAGCCGAAGAGAAAACGCTCCGCCTCGCCCGTGCGCTCAAGTGCGCCGATCTGCTCGCCGATGAACTTGAAGCCCGTGAGCGTACGGCGCAGCTCGACGCCGTGGTATGCGGCGACTGCGTCCGCCATATCGGTCGAGACGATGGTCGTCACAGCCACAGGCCGCGCGGGCATTGTGCCGTTTTCCTTTCTCCGGCGGCAGAGGTAATCGAACAGCAGCACGCCGATCTCGTTGCCGGTGAGAAGGCGGAAGGTGTCTCCCTCCGGCACGGCTGCCCCCATGCGGTCGCAGTCCGGATCGGTGGCAAGCAGCAGATCGGTGTGCGTCTCACATGCAAGTGCGAGTCCGCGTTCGAGCGCCGCCGGCTCTTCGGGGTTCGGGTAGGGACAGGTCGGAAAATACCCATCTGGCCATTCCTGTTCGGGGACGACGGTCACATTGGCAACGCCGGTGCGGCGCAGGATCTTTGTCACGCACTCGCGCCCCGCCCCGTTGAGCGGCGTGTAGATCACGCGCAGCGCAGACCTGTCGCCATCCCACGCGCTCAGACGCTCCACCGCGTCGAGATAGGCTTCCAGACAGTCCTCACCGATCATGCGGATGCTTCCGTTCTTGAGCGCGGCGGTGAAGCCGGAAAGTCCGGCGTTATCGAAGTAGTCCGACCTTTCGATCTGCTCCGATACGGATTTTGCGGCCTCCGGCGTGATCTGACAGCCGTCGGGGCCATATACCTTATAGCCGTTGTAGACGGCGGGATTGTGGCTGGCTGTGATGCACACACCCGCACCGCAGTGGTAGTACCGCACCGCCCAGCTCAATGCAGGGGTCGGCACGAGACGCGGGTAGAGGTATGCAGCCACGCCGCAGGAGACAAGGGTGCGCGCAGTCTCGCGCGCAAAGCGAGCCGAGCCGAGACGGCTGTCGTAAGCGATGGCACAGCGCATAGGCAGTCCGGCGGCCTTGAGATAGGCGGCGAGCCCCCGCGTCGCGCGGCGGATCACATAGACATTCATGCGGTTCGTTCCTGCACCGAGCACGCCGCGCAGTCCGCCGGTGCCAAATTCCAGATTGCGGTAAAAGCGGTCTTCGATCTCATCGGCATCCCTTATCTCGTCCAGCGCGGTCAGCTCCGTGTGCAGCGGCGGTTCCAGCGCGAGAGAGAGCCAGAGACGGTAACGCTCCGAAGCAGTCATAGCCGTTCCCTCCCGGTCAAAAAAGTTCTTCCTTATTAAAGCACACCAAGCCTTCCCATGCAAGTATGGATTGCAAGAGAGGCGGTTTTCTGTTAAAATAAAGAAAAATCCTGACCCAAAAGGGGGAATCGATCCGTGCGCCGTATTCTGCCGCTGCTGTTTGCTGTGGCACTGCTTGCCGGCTGCGCCCACCCGAGCGTACAGGACGTGTCGTCCTTTGCACCTGCCGAGAGTGAGCGGCTGACCGTTTTCACCTCGCACAAGCCGAAGATCTATGAGCCGGTCATTGCCGAGTTCGAGCAGCGCACCGGCATATGGGTCGAGCTTGTCACCGGCGGCACCGGTACGCTGCTCGACCGCATTGCGGCGGGAGAGAGCGGCTGCGACCTGATGTTCGGCGGCGGCGCGGACAGTCTGGGCGCCTATGCGGACTGCTTTGCGCCGTATGAGAGCGTGAACGCCGCGGCCATCGCACCGGAATACGACCTTGGCGGCGGCGCATGGACGCCGTTTTCCGCCCTGCCGGTCGTTTTGATCTATAATACGCAGCTCGTGCGGCAGAACCAGCCGCTGGGCTGGGCCAGCCTGCTCGACGGGGGGTGGCGCGGGCGCATCGCATTTGCCGACCCGACGGTCTCCGGCTCAAGCTATACGGCGCTGAGCACGCTTCTTCAGGCGCTCGGTGGCGACACGCAGGAATCGCTTGCCGCCTTTGTGCGCAATCTGGACGGACATGTGATTTCCGACTCCGGCGGTGTGGTCGAGGCTGTGGCGAGCGGTCGGTGCTACATAGGCGTGACGCTGGAGGAAAACGCCCGCAAGGCGGTCGCCGATGGACTGGATGTGGCCATCGTCTACCCCATCGAGGGGACGAGCATCCTGCCGGACGGCGCGGCAGTCGTCAGGGACTGCGCGCATGAGGACAATGCCCGCGCGTTTATCGACTTTCTGCTTGAACCTGAGGTTCAGCGGCTTTTGACGGATTCCCTCAGCCGCCGCAGTGTACGCGGGGACATTGCGGACGAGACGGCTGCGACGGGCACGGCGCTCGACTATGATCTTGTCTGGGCAAACGACGCGCGCCGGAGCGTACTGGAGAGCTGGAGCGAGCTGTGCGGGGAGGGGACAGAATGAAGCACTGGATCGAGCGCTCGTTCCGCAACCGTATTTTCCTCACCGTCCTGCTGGCTGCCCTCGTGCCGCTGCTGCTGTGCGATCTGCTGATGACGCGGGTGATGATCGTGCGCAGCGAGCGGCTTCAGGCCGCGGAGGCGCGGGAGGAGATGGACGTGCTGGCCGCACGACTCGACGAGCTGCTCTCCGGCTGCACGGATGCGGCGGAGGCACTGGCCGGAAGCACGGCCACGCGCAGTGCGCTGCGCCGCGGGGGAGAGGATTCCCGCACGCTCTACCAGATCCTCTCGCGGGATACAGCCGCAGTGCGTGAGTATGCGGATTTTGATATCTGTGACGCCGGGGGAAGATGCCTTTATACGACCTCAGCTGTTCTGCCGGCAGACAGGAATACCAGCTGGGGTGCGCTGTATGCCGCGCGGCACGCGCGCGGCGCGGCGGTGCGGACGGAGGACGATGGCCTTGCCGGCGCATGCGCGGTGACGACGCATGAAGGCGGCGTGCTGGGCTATGCGGTCTTTCGTGTGACGGATGAAAAATTCAGTGCATTTTTTGCACCGCTTCTGCGCGGGGCGGACGATTTGCTGCTCGTCGACCGGACGTGGCGCATGATCTATTCCACGCAGCCCACGCGCGGCGAGGCTACGCGCGAGGCCCTGCGCGGGCAGCTGCTCTCCGGCGCCGCGCTGACCGGCCGGGAGGAGGACTGCGGCTACTATGTCTGCCGGATCGGGCGCACGGACTTGTCGCTTATTTTGCAGCAGCCGCACACCTTTACGGCGCAGGCCGTCCGCTCGATCTATTTTGTCGCGGCGGCAATGGGTGTTTTGTGCCTGCTGCTGTGCCTTGTGTGTGCGTGGCGGCTGAGCCGCCGGCTGTTTGAGCCGGTCGATGAGCTTGACAGCGCCATGCGCCGGGTGGAGAGCGGCGATTACAGTGTGCGTATCCACAGCGCGCGGCAGGACGAGATGGGCCGCTTGGCGGCAAGTTTTGACCGCATGACGGACGAATATCAGGACAATCTTGCGCGCAGCGTGCAGCGCGAGCGCGAGCTCAACGAGACAAGGCTGCGGATGTTCCAGTCCCAGCTCAACCCGCATTTTCTCTACAACACGCTCGACTGCATGAAGTGGCTTGGTGTGGCCAGCCATGCGCCCCAGGTGGCGGCGCTCGCCACCGACCTTGCCGCGCTGCTGCGCGCGGGGATCTCTGGCAGCGAGTACATCACACTGGAGGATGAGCTGGAGCTGATCGAGCGCTACCTTGACATTCAGGAGGTGCGCTTCGGCGACCGATTCGTTTGTGAGATCGATGTGGACGAGCGCTATCGCTACTGCATGGTGCCCAAGCTGGTGCTCCAGCCGCTGGTGGAGAACGCGATACTGCACGGTGTGTCCGACAGCGAGGAGGGCTATATTAAGCTCTGGGCGGAGGAGGACACAGAGGGGTATCTGCTCATATGCGTCAGCGACAACGGCAGAGGGATTCCGGCGGATATCCTTGAGCGCCTGAACCGCCATGAGACGATCCCCGGCGGACATCTGGGACTGACGAATGTTGACCGCATCGTGCGCCTGAGCTATGGCGCGGCGTGCGGCGTGCACGCCGAAACGCCGCCGGGCGGCGGCAGCTGTGTGAAGCTGCGCCTTCCAATGCAGAAAGGAGAGGGTCATGCTCAAGGTATTGATCGTTGACGATGAGGCCGTTGTGCGCCGCGGCATCGTGCTTGGCGTGGACTGGGGCGCGCTCGGCTGCGCCGTGGTCGGCGAGGCGGCCAACGGCGAGGAAGGACTTGCGGCGGCTGAACGCTATAGTCCGAACCTTATCATCACCGACGTGCGCATGCCGCGCATGGACGGGATCGAGATGATGAAGGAGCTGCGTGGGCGCGGAAGCAAGGCACATGTGATCGTGCTGACGGCCTACGACGAGTTCGACTATGCCCGCTCGGCGCTGCGCTATGGGGCGTCGGACTATCTGCTGAAACCCTTCCGCGATCAGGAGCTGATCGCCGCCATCGAGCGTGTGCGCGCGCTCGACGAGGCGCGCTCAGTGCGCGCGGCGGCCGACGACGTGCTTGACCTGCCGCGCGGAGACAAGAGCAAGTATGTGCTCCAGACGCTTGAGTACATCGCTGGGCATTATGCCGACGCGGACATCAATATCACGACCATCGCCCGCTCCATCGGCATCAGCGAGGGGCATCTGAGCCATGTGTTCAAAAAGGAGACCAGCTACACCGCCCTCGGTTATCTCACGCAGTACCGCATCCACATGGCGCGCAAGCTGCTCGCCGACTGCCGCTATAAGGTCTATGAGGTTGCGGGCATGGTCGGCTACCGTGATGTGGCCTATTTCGGCGCGACATTCAAAAAGCTCACGGGGCTCTCGCCATCGGAATACCAGAACCGGTGCCTTTGAGCAAAATGGATAAACGGCGGCTTGACAGTCTGAATAATATGTAGAGACTTTCTACAGTGTTTCGCAGGATTTTCTGGATAATCGCAGACTTGTCTTGTTCCGAACGCATGGGGCAGACGGTATAATAACAATGTGGACGCTTTTGCGCCGCAACTTTAAAAAAGGAGAACTACGATGAAAAGAAAACTCTTTGCGCTCCTGCTGGCCGCCGCCATGGTTCTGAGCCTGGTTGCCTGCGGTCAGAAGGACACTCCCAAGACGCCCGATGCGTCCGACGGTCAGGAAGAGACCAAGGATTATTCCGGCTACACCATCCGCATTTACTCCAACTCCAACTCCACCGAGCGCACCACATGGCTCATTCAGGAGGCCAAGGACGCCGGCTTCACCATTTCGATCGATGATAACTCCGTCATCTCCGGTGATACCGCCGCCATTCAGGCTGCCAATGAGAACAAGGACGGCGACATCCTCTTCGGTCTCAACGAGACCCGCTGGAGCCAGGTCGTCGACGGCGTGTACGAAAACCTCAAGCTGGTCGACTGGACTCCGTCCTGGGCGGCAGAGGTCGGCGAGTATGCCTATCCCGGCGCGGCCTACGGCCTTGTCATCCAGAACGTGCTGATGCTCTACCGCAACGATGAGTTCGGCACCAACGGCGAAAAGCTCCACTTTGAGCACTGGGCCGACATCGTGGACTGCGGCTACAGCTGGTATCGTCAGAACAAGGTCGGCGGCACCACCAACGCCAACATCAACTCCGCCATGCTCTATGCCTTTGTTGATCCTTCCTCCCCTGCCGGCGGCATCTCCATCGACGGCTGGAAGACCCTGTGGAAGTACTGCGCCGACGGCAAGTATTCCTCCGATGACACCTATAAGTACGGCTTTGATCCCCTGAACAAGGGCGACGTTGCGGTCTCCACCTTCTACTCCTCCTCCCTTTACGGCAAGATCGACGCCGCGGCGGAGGGCTCTGAGCATCCTCTGGTCGGCGCTCTTGAGCCGGAGAACTGGGATCTCGTTGAGATCGACGACGGCACCTATTACATCGCCGAGTACATCGGCATCCTCGATAAGGCCGGCCGCACCGAGGAAGAGACCGAGGCTGTCAAGGCGTTCGCCGAGTGGTTCGGCTCTGCCGAGACGCAGGCGGCCTGGGGCGAGGAGTTCGACTCCTATCCCTGCAACACCGACGCTGCCGACATCCTCTATCCCGATGGCATTCCCGCCATCTACACCCTCAAGAACTTCGCTCTGACGACCGTTGAGGGCACCGATATGACCTATGCCGCGTATGTTGCCGCGCACTCGAGCGAGTGGACCAACATCATGACCAACCTCGGCTTCTACTGGGCCGACGCTTCCGCCGCCGTGGCCGAGCCCGACTGGGCGAGCCTTGACTGGGCGACGCTGACGCAGGCTGCCGCGTAAGCGGCGGACGCCTTGTGTTCCGCCAAAAGGCTCGGCGGGCATAAGCTGTGTTGTGTATCAGGCGAGCCGGAAGAGACTCCCGGCTCGCCTGATTTTTATATCTACGCTCTATTCCAATAAAAAGAGGAGAAACACTATGATCCGGCTCAATGATATCGTTGTCAGGTTCGGCGATTTTACCGCCCTGCATGGCATCAACGTCCATGTAAAAGAAGGAGAGTTCTTTACCTTCCTCGGCCCCTCGGGCTGCGGAAAAACGACAACGCTGCGCACCATCACGGGCTTTATCGAGCCGGTTCAGGGCTCTGTCGTGGTCAAGGATCGCGACATCACGCATGTTCCTATCGAGAACCGCAACATCGGCATCGTCTTTCAGAGCTATGCACTCTTCCCGACGATGACCGTCTATGACAACATCGCTTTCGGCCTCAAGGTCAAGAAGACGAAGAAGGACGAGATCGACCGCAGGGTGCGCGAGATCGCGCGCAAGGTCGACCTTTCCGATGAGCAGCTCAAAAAAGCGGTCTCTCAGCTCTCCGGCGGACAGCAGCAGCGCGTGGCCATCGCCCGCGCTCTTGTCACCGGCCCTGCCATCATCTGCATGGACGAGCCGCTCTCCAACCTCGACGCCAAGCTGCGCGTACAGCTGCGCAACGAGCTGAAAAAGATGCAGAAGGATTTCGGCATCACCACCATCTACGTTACCCACGATCAGGAGGAAGCACTCACGCTCTCCGACCGCATCGCGGTGTTTAATAAGGGCTGCATCGAGCAGATCGGCACACCCAACGAGGTCTATAACCACTCGCAAACGGAATTTGTCTGTAATTTCATCGGTGATATCAACCGCTTGAATGACGATACAGTCTCCGCCGTCCGCGCCGCCGGTGCGGATGTGGACGCGGACAAGCACAACTACATCCGCCTTGAGCGTCTGCATGTCAACGTCGCGCCCCGCAGCGGCGAGATCGCGCTCGACGGCGTGGTGGAAAGCTGCGAATACTATGGGCTTTACATCAAGTATTACATCCACGTCGGCACGCAGAGTCTCAAGGTCATTGAGAAAAACGACGGCGTGAACATTTACGAGCCGGGACAGAATGTCAAGGTCATTCTCAACCCGCGCGACATCATGGCCTACGCGCCCTCCGCGGAGGAGGTGGGCTGATGGGCGGCTCTCTGACGAAACCCCGCGTTGACGCGGCCTTTATCGTGCGCATGATCGGCATTGTGGCCTTCGCGTTTTTTTTCTTCGGCTTCATGCTCATGCCGTGCCTGAACACGCTCACGAGCATTTTCAACACCACCAACGCCGCCGGAGAGCGTGATCCGCTGGCGGTCATCCGCTTTTTCTTCGCGGGCAATATGGGGCGCTATGTGTGGAATTCGCTCAAGCTGGCTGTGTGCCTTGTCGTCACGGTCAATGTGGTCGGCGTGTCCATCGTGCTTTTGACGGAGTATTTCGATATCAAGGGCGCGAATATCCTGCGCCTTGGCTACATGACCACGATGATCTACTCCGGCGTCGCGCTCGTGACGGGATATCTGTTCCTCTATGCCTCGGACGGCATCCTGACGACTGTGCTGGCCAACGCGTTCCCAAATTTTAATCCGAACTGGTTCTCCGGCTTCAACGCGGTGCTTTTCACCATGACCTTTGCCTGTACGAGCAACCACGCGCTCTTTCTGCGCAACGCCATCCGCGGCATCGACTACAACACCGTTGAGGCGGCGCGCAACATGGGCGCCAAGCCCTTCAAGGTACTCTGGAAAGTCGTGTTTCCGACGCTGGTGCCGACGATGTTCTCGCTCACGGTCATGACGTTCATCACCGGCCTCTGCGCCATGTCGGCGCCTACGCTGCTCGGTTATGACTCCATCAATCCCGAGATCGTGCGCCTTGCCGGTTCGTCCGTGGCGGACGAAGCTTTCCCGCAGGCTCGTGCGGCGCTTTTGTCCATCATTCTTGCCATGTTCACCATCGTGCTGCTCACGGTGCTCTCGGCCTATGAGCGCAAGGGACACTATCTCTCCGTTTCCAAGACCAAGGCCCGGCTTCAGAAGCAGAAGATCACCAGCCCTGTCTGGAATGTTCTGGCGCATATCTATGCCTATGTGCTCTTCATCATCTACATGATCCCTGTGGTGATGATCGTCATTTTCTCGTTCCAAACCTACAGCGCCATCCGCATGAAGAAGCTGGATCTGTCCAACTGGACGCTTGTCAACTTCTTCGGTACGCAGGATTACCAGTACCTCACCTCACGCGGCAGCTATAAGGTGCGCAAGGGCTCCATTTCGGGTCTGTTTGCGAACGAGGCGACGCTCGGCGGCATTAAGATGAGCTTTGTGCTGTCCATCATCGCCGCGGCGCTCGCGTGCCTGATCGTGGTGATCGCGTGCAATTACATCTTCAAAAACCGCAATAAGAGATCCGGCGTGATCCTGGAATACTGTCTGCTCTTCCCATGGCTGCTGCCGACCATTCTGATCTGCTACTCCTACCGTACCTATTTTAACTCCGAGTCCATCTGGTACGTCGGCAACGTCAACCTCTATTTTGCCGAGCATGTCCGCATTCTGATCGTGCTGGCCTATACGGTGGTCAAGCTGCCGTTCTCTCTGCGCATGATAAAGGCGGCGTTCTATGCCATCGACGACGAGCTGGAGGATGCGGCGCGCAACATGGGCGCGAGCGGTCTGCGGACCTTCCTCAAAGTCAAGCTGCCCATCATTCTGCCGAGCGTTCTGGCAGTGTTCGCGCTGAACTTCAATGCGCTCTTCACCGAGTACGATATGTCCGCGACCTTTGCCAGCTCCTATGGCACGAGTTATGCCATGGTCATTCAGGCCATGTGCGCCGAGGAGGGGCTCTATGGCTATAACGTCAACGCGTCCGGCCGCCGCTGCGCCTCGACCGTGTTCATCATGGTGCTCTCCGGCGTGATCCTGTATCTGGTTTACGGCGTGGGAGCACGCGACCTCGGCGAACGGCTGGAGGCTAAAGCCCGCCGTCAGCGCCGTATGGCGAAGCTGACCGGCATTTTCAAAAAAGAACCTGCCGCTGTGGCGGCGGAGGCGGAGGAAGCTGTGGCCGCTGCCGCACCCGCCGACGAACCGGGAGAGAAATTATGATCGATACCATTGTTTTTGATATGGGCGGCGTGCTCATCGACTTCAGCGCCGAGCTGTTCTCCAAGCGCCTGAAGGTTGGCGCGGAGGGACAGAAGCTTCTCACGCAGCATCTGCTGCGCACAGTGGACTGGGTCAAGCTTGACCGCGGCACCATTATCGAGGAGGAGGCTTACGCCCACGCCTGCGCAAAGCTCCCGAAGGAGCTGCACGCCGCCGCAGAGTACATCATCTACCACTGGAACGAGCCGATCGTTCCCATTGAGGGGACGGCAGACATCGTGCGCGAGCTCAAGGAAAAGGGCTGCACGCTCTATCTGCTCTCCAACGCCAGCCGTCGCCAGCACGATTACTGGCCGGATATTCCGGGCAGCGAGTGCTTTTCCGGCAAGGTCATTTCCGCCGATCTGCATCTGCTCAAGCCGGAGGCTGCCATCTATCAGGCGCTGTTCGACAAATTCGACCTCACGCCGGCCAACTGTATTTTCATCGATGATTTCCCGCCGAACATCGAAGCGGCGGAAAACGCCGGCATGCAGGGTATTGTGTTCCACGATGCCACGCAGCTGCGCGAGGAACTGAAAGTGCGCGGGATTCTTTGATCCTGTGCACTTTTTTTGAAAGGAGAAGCATATGGCCATATTGAAACTTCTGCCTGCCTGCAAGGACTATCTCTGGGGCGGGAGAAGGCTTATTACCGATTATGGAAAGCACTGTGACGGCGAACGCCTTGCCGAAACGTGGGAGCTCAGCTGCCATCCGGACGGTCCATCCGTGATCGCAGAGGGGCCGGAGGCAGGACGGACGGTGGCGGACTACCTTGCCGCGCATCCGGAGGCACTGGGGGAGAACGGACGGAAATTTGCCGGATTTCCGGTGCTCATCAAGCTCATCGACGCATCTCGCGACCTTTCCATTCAGGTGCATCCGGACGATGCTTACGCCCGCGCGCATGAGGGGCAGAACGGCAAGACGGAGATGTGGTATGTGCTCTCCGCCGAACCGGACGCATACCTGTACTGCGGCTTTGCGCATGATATTTCCAGAGAGGAATTTGCCCGCCGCATTGCGGACAATACACTTCCCGAGGTGCTGCGCCGCGTGCACGTGAAGGCAGGCGACACGGTGTTTATCCCTGCGGGGACCATCCACGCCATCTGTCATGGTATCGTGGTCGCCGAGGTGCAGCAGAGCTCCAACGTCACTTACCGCGTGTGCGACTACGGCCGTCTTGGTGCGGATGGAAAGCCGCGAGCCCTGCACACTGCGCAGGCACTGGAGGTGACGCGTCTGACTGCCGGCGCTCCTGCGCCGGACTTCGGCGGACATCTTGCCCACTGTGACTATTTTACCGTCGACCGTTTCGTATCTCCGCAGACGGTCGAGTGCGGGAAGGAATCGTTCGTCTCACTCCTTGTGCTCGATGGCGAGGGGTCGGTGACCTGCGGCGGTGAGCGCGTCGGCGTGAAAAAGGGTGAGAGCCTGTTCCTTCCGGCAAATAGCGGTCAAGCGCACCTTGACGGCGCGCTTGAGATCCTCTGCACCCGGGCGGGACGGCTGTAAGGCAGTGCGTCAGTCGAAGTCCGGGTAGCCATTTTTCAGTTCTTCGTTGTAGATCGCGCGTTCGCCGCCGATGAATTTGGGGCGCACGCGAGCGGAGAGCACAATGGCCTGCCCGATGCGGCTCTGCTTGAGGCGCACAGGCACGGCGACTTTTTTCAGGTGCATCCCGATGAGCGTGCCGCCAATGTCCAACCCGGCATCCGCGCGGATCTCCTCAAGTGCGACGGGATGGCGAAAGCTTTCGTAGGCGGCGGTGGCAAACGAGCTGCCAGCCTTCGGCTGGGGCAGTACGTTGACGATCTCCGCGTTCGGCACGGCCTCATGCTCCACGATCAATGCGCGGTTGAGATGCTCGCAGCACTGCGCGGCAATGTAAACGCCCAGCGGCGCAAATACACTGTCGAGTCCGCGGAAGATGGCCTTCGCCGCATCCGGTGTGGACCAGCTGCCGACCTGATGGCCGACGACCTCGCTCGTTGAGCAGCCTACCACGACGATCTGCCCGCGGTGCAGACGCGCGGCTTCGACCAGCTCCTGTGCAGCCAGCGCAGCCTCGCGCTCGATCTGCCCGAGCAGTCCGGGATTCTCCATTTCATGTGTGATTCCTGCCATAGTATAAACACCTCGTTTATTCTGCGCCGGTTCTCCGGTGCAGTTTTTTGCGCTTTTTAGTATAGCATGCTTTCTTCCGCTTGAAAAGAGAGAATCACGCGGAGATCACATTGTTTTTTTGCGTCTTTGTTCTAAACGAAAACTTAACACGGAAAAAACATCCAAAATTCAGCTTCTTTTGTCATTGTACGCCGGAAGAGGGAACGGTATAATAAACAAGTATGTGCGATTAGGAGGATTTTCCCATGTTTTCGACCTATTTTTCTGACTTGAAAAGGGAGTTTTCCGGCTACAACGCCGCCAAGCTCGTAAGCGACGTGATGGCGGGCCTGACGGTCTGCGCCGTGGCGCTGCCGCTGGCGCTCGCCTTCGGTGTTTCGTCCGGTGCGACGGCTGCGGCCGGCCTTGTCACGGCGATCATCGCCGGCGTGGTCATTGCCCTTCTGGGCGGCGCGTCATATCAGATCTCCGGCCCCACCGGCGCAATGAGCGCGGTGTTGGTCGGCATTGTTGCGTCCTATGGGCTTCAGGGCGTGTTTCTCGCCTGCTTTGCTGCCGGTGTTCTGCTGCTGCTTGCCGGTATTTTGAAGCTTGGGCGGCTGATCTCGTTTATCCCCATGCCGGTCGTCATGGGCTTTACCTCCGGTATTGCCATCATCATCGCGCTGGGGCAGATCGACAACTTCTTCGGCACGGTGTCGGAGGGAAGCTCTGATCTGGAGCGCCTTGCCTCCTACTTTCGTCTTGGCTTCCACCCGAATCTGAGTGCCGCGCTCATCGGTGCGCTGGTGGTGGCGGTGATGCTTGTCTGGCCGAGGAAGTGGGGCGCGCGGGTGCCCGGCTCACTGGTCGGCATCATTCTTGCGGCCATTGTGTCCGCTGCTGCGGGGATGGATTCTCTGGCGGTCGTGGGAGATATTCCCCGCACGCTGATGCTCACCGACCGTCTGCGCTTTGCCGACGTCAGCCTTACCATGCTGGAGGATCTGGTTTCCCCCATCGTCACCATTGCGGCCCTCGGCATGATCGAAAGCCTGCTGTGCGGCGCGTCCGCCTCGCGCATGAAGGGTGAGAAGTTCAATGCCGATCAGGAGCTGATTGCACAGGGCGTTGGCAATATTCTCCTGCCGCTGTTCGGCGGCGTGCCCGCAACGGCGGCGATCGCGCGCACGAGTGTGGCAGTGAAGTCCGGCCAGCAGACGCGCCTGACGAGCGTGTTCCATTCCGTGTTCCTGCTGGCCTCCATGTTTCTGCTCGGCGGCGTGATGGCGCGTCTGCCGCTCTCCACACTCGCCGGTGTGCTGATGGTCACGGCGTGGCGCATGAACGACTGGGAGGGCATCCGCTATATTTTCCGCCACCGCTTCAAATCCGGCATCAGCCAGTTTCTTGTCACGATGATCGCTACGGTCGTCTTTGACCTGACGGTCGCCATCATTCTCGGCGTTGTTTATTCCGCCATTCTCTACATGGCCAAATCCAGCAAGATCCGCGTCAGCTTCTCTGATATCGATGCGAACAAGCTGCGCTCCGTGGACGGTAAGCCACCTATTTTGGAAACGGCAGGCGTTGTCTATGTCACCGGTCCGCTCTTTTTCGGCGCAGTGGATGAGTTCAATCACCGCATGGCGGAAATGCCCGCCTACGATCATGTGATCCTCTCCATGCGCGGCATGCCGAGCGTGGATGTTTCCGGTGCGCAGACCATGCTGGAGCTGTGCCGGAGCCTGCGGGAGAAAGACGTATCCGTCGCATGCTGCGGCATGTCCGAATCCGTCCGCAGCTATTTCGACCGCGCGGGTATCACGGAGCTGCTCGGCGAGAGCGCTTATTTCTGGAGCGCGGATCAGGCGATCCTTGATCTGCTGGACGTCGAGATCGTGGAGTGAAAAACGAAAATAGACCCGGAAAGAGGAGCCGAAGAGATTTGGCTCCTCTTTTTCACACAAATGTTGACAAATCAACAAGTGTGTGCTATATTGCAGAGCGCATGTTGATTTATCAACAAGAACGGAGAGGAGAAAAGGATGGAACGCTTTGAGACCTTTACGCTTCTGATCGCGCGGATCAGCCGCAGCATCAAGCGTATCAAGTCGGAGGAGATGGCGGAGTTCCGCCTCAAGGGCCCGCACGTCACCTGTCTATACTACCTCTCGATCCATGGCGAAATGACTGCCGCTGAGCTGTGCGAGCACTGCGATGAGGACAAGGCCGCAGTCTCGCGCTCGCTGGACTATCTGGAGAGAAACGGCTACGTTGCCTGCGTTTCCGGTGCGAGCCGGCGCTATAAGGCGGCGCTGCGGCTGACGGAAAAGGGAGAGACCGTCTGCACGGCGATGGGGGAGAAGATCACGCGCATCGTTGATGAGGCCAGTGAAGGACTCCGCGCAGCGGAACGCGCGGTGATGTACCGTGCCCTTACGATCATCAGCGGCAATCTGGAAAATATTTACGAAGAGAAAAAGAGAGCCGGAGCGCATGGTGCCGCGGCGGAAGAAGGAGAAAAAATATGAGTGTTCAGATCATTGTGGATTCCACCGTTGATATGGCGGAACGTTATCAGCGCCGCTGCCGCATCGTCCCGCTGACCGTTCATTTCGGCGGGAAGGAGTACATTGACGGCGTGACCATCGATAAGCGCCGTTTTTATGAGATGCTCGTGGAGAGCGATGTGCTGCCGACCACCAGCCAGGGAACACCGGCGATGTTTGCTGCGGTGTTTGACGAGGTCTCGCGCCGGGGCGACAGCGCAGTTGTCATCACGCTGGCCTCCAAGCTCTCCGGAACCTATCAGAGCGCCTGCATCGCTGCCGCGGAGTACGAAAACATTTACGTGGTCGACAGCCGGACCGCGGCCATCGGCGCAGGCATCCTTGCCGAGTATGCGCTGCGCTGCGTGGACGAGGGACTGAACGCAAAGGAGATCGCGGCGCACGTAGAGGAAAAACGTGAGGACGTCTGTCTGGTCGCGCTGCTCGATACGCTGGAATATCTCAAGCGCGGCGGGCGCATTTCCAAAACAGTCGCCTTTGCCGGCGGGCTGCTGAACATCAAGCCCGTTGTCACTGTCGTCGACGGCGAGGTGCGGCTCATCGGCAAAGCGCGCGGGTCGAAGCAGGGTGACAATCTGCTCACGGAGAAGATCCATGCGTGCGGCGGCATTGATTTCGCTCAGCCCATTCTGCTCGGCTATAGCGGCTTGAGCGACGCGTGCCTGCAAAAGTACGTCGAAGACAGCCGTGCCATCTGGCAGGACGGCATTGAAAAGCTTGACTCCACACTGATTTGTTCGGTCATCGGTACGCATACCGGCCCCGGCGTGGTCGCTGTGGCGTTTTTCCGCAAGCATTGAAAAACCGGAAGAGGACGAAAACGTCCTCTTCCGGTTTTCCTTTTGGATTTAATAGCCGAAGAGCATCGAGCGCTTGATCTCGCTGAGCGAGTGCGCGCCGCACATGGCCATGGTGTCGGCAAGCTCGGATTTGAGCTTGTCCACATACACCTTTACGCCCTCGGCACCGCCGCCGTAGACCATATTCACAAACGGACGGCCAATGAGCACGGCATCCGCGCCCAGCGCCAGCGCCTTAAAGACGTCCATGCCCGTGCGGATGCCGCCGTCAACGAGAATGGTCAGCTTGCCGCCGACCGCGTCGGCAATGGCGGGCAGGACCTCGGCTGTGGCGGGGCACTGGTCGAGCACGCGGCCGCCGTGGTTACTCACCACGATGCCGCTTGCGCCGGCTTCCAGCGCCTTCTTTGCGCCGTTCACGGTCATGATGCCCTTGACGATGAAGGGCTTTTCGGCAAGGCGGACGATGTCGCGCAGCTCATCGACCGTCTTGCTGCCGGCGGGCGGGGTCAGATTCTTGAGGAAGGGGAGACCCGCCGCGTCAATGTCCATGGCAATGGCAATGGGATCGGAGGCCTTGACCAGAGCCATCTTCTTCTCGATGGTGCCGATATCCCACGGCTTGACGGTGGGGACGCCGCAGCCGCCGACCTTGGCAAGCGCCTTGGCTGTGGCTTCGATGACGGCGGGATCGGTGCCGTCGCCGGTGAACGCGGCAATGCCCGCATCCGCGCAGGCGGTGAGCAGAATGTCGTTATAGGCAAGGTCGGTATATTTATCACCATAGTGAAGCTGCATCGCGCCGATGGGAGCGGCGAACACGGGCAGAACGACCTTCTTGCCGAAAAAGTCGAACGAAGTGTCCACATCCTTATTTTCGCAGATGGTGTCCATGTTGACGCACAGCTCCTGCCACTTCTGATAGTTGCGGATGAAGCCGGTGCCGATGCCTTTGGCGCCGGGGCCGGGCACGGTATTTTTGCAGGCCAGTCCGTTGCAGATGGGGCAGGACTTGCAGTAGGGCCCCATGCAGGTGCGGGCATTTGATAGGATTTCCTGATAGGTCATGATGATTTCCTCCGTATGAAAGGTATTCTGATATTGTACTCCATTTGTCGAAAAATGCAAGGGAGAGGACATGCGAAGTTCATATTGCTGAATATTTAGAATAAATGCGAGAGAACTCGAAAAGAGTTTTCCCGCATTTATTTTTTTATCTATTTGCATGGAAAAGGAGGAGGCGAGCGGCTTGGGCAAGAGACATTTGACGCTGAAAGACCGCGCAGAGCTGGAGGCACTTTACAACAAGGGGAGCGGCGTTGAGGAGATCGCCGCGAAGCTGAACGTGCATCGGTCTACCGTATATAACGAACTGAAACGGGGAGACACCGGGGAAATGGACAGCAACGGGCGCATCGGTTACAGTGCGGAGCTGGCACAGCAGGAGATCATCAACAACTACAGGCGGCGCAGGGCGGCCCGCGCTGCCACAGAGTAAGCGGAGGGACAAGCCATGAGGACGGCATACTGTGAAATGAAGCCCGGCGGCCTGACGGTCGAGCGGCGTTCCCGGCGGAGCCGGACGGAAGCGCAGCGGCGGAAGCTGGTGCGAGTACGGGAGAACATCGGCGCGGCCATGATGCTGCTTGGCTTCCTGCTTTTGATGGTAATAGGCGGCGCGGAGGATTTGACGGTGATCTTCCTCGGCGGGCTTGCCGGTCTCAGTCTGATGCTGTTGGGCGGATGGCTGGGTCATGCGTTCTACGGACAGGAAAAGGACGCGGAATGGTTGCGGCGGGAGCGGGACGAAGATGTATTCTGACCGCGACAGTTACCAGAAAAGCGTCCGGCGGGCGCGTGAGGAACGCTGGCGGGTCAGAGGTCGGGCGCGGGTAGTTCATCCGAAGTACGGGGCTGTGGTGGTGCCGCACCGGTCGAACTACTCCGCACTGCTGAACGCGGCGGAATACTGGGGCTGTGAGTGGACGGACATACGGGACGCGGAGGTATGGGCCGTGTCGGACGGCACGGCGGTGGTTATGCCAAAAGAATTTTGCGGGAGGAACTGAATATGAAAGTGAAAATCAACACCCATGGAAACGCCTTGCCGGAGGTTCACGGCGAATGGATAGACCTTTGCACAGCAGAGGATGTCACGCTGGACTTTCTGGAGTACAAGATCATTTCTTTGGGTGTTTCCATTGAGATACCGGCGGGTTACTATGCGCACGTTGTTCCCCGCTCCTCGACCTTTGGCAAGTGGGGCATCCTGCTGGCGAACAGCATGGGCGTGATCGAGAATGACTATTGCGGTGACGGCGATGTGTGGGGCTATCCGGCGCTGTGCCTGCGGAAAGAGGGAACGCACATTCCGAAAGGAACACGCATCTGCCAGTTCCGCCTTGTGGAGAAAGCGCCGGACATGGAGTTTGTGCAGGTGGAGAGCTTGGGCAACCGTGATCGCGGCGGCTTTGGCAGCACCGGCGAGCAGGTACATACCGGCGGAACGGCGGAACGGAACAAGCCGGAGCGGAACAGCCGCGTGGAGCGAATGTTCGGCGAGCGGGAGAGCTGGGCCACGGCGGAGGACGACAGGACGCAGGGGCCATACAAGGGCTTTCTGCTGGTGGTGTGCGAGGAGTGCGGCGCGGTCAAGGCGTTCTGCGCGAAGCGGGAAACGTACAGCTTCCGGTGTCAGGAGTGCGGGCATGAAACACCGCTGGAGGGCCTGCGCCCCATGTTCATGCACTGTAAGTGCGGAAAGTCGTTCCGCTACAAGACCAACGCAGAGGCGGAGACCATCACCCATAGCTGCTTGGACTGCAAGGCCCCTGTGGATATGGAGCTGAACGGGAAAGGCACCGCCTATGTGACCATAGGCGTGAGAGGTGGAAAGCGATGAAAGATATTCTGTATGGATTGGGCGCGGTGCTGCTGCTTGCGCTGATGGTGATTTGGGGGCTGGCGCTGGCGCTGGCCGGGCCTGCCCTGCTGAAATTCTGCATTCTGTATCTGTTCGGGTAAAGGAGGCGGCGGGAATGAAGCTATCGAAATTTGCAAACTTGGTCAAGAACGGAGGCCGCTGCGCCGTACTCCATGTGGCGGGCAGCGGGATTTGGCTATCTACCGGCACGGCGATCTACCGGGCGACGGAGCTGCCGGACATGGAGGGCAGCGAGCAGGTGCGCACGGTGTTGGACATGACGGCGGACGCATGGAAAAAGGTGTATCTGACCGAGGACTGGCCGGAGAGCGTCAGCAATGTGCTGGGACTGAACCTTGCACCGTATGCGCAGGGCGAGCAGGACACAGAGAAGCTGAAAGTGGCGGCGGCTCCAAACGGGCTATGGTGTTCCGCCTGCCGCTGCAAGGTGGATGGCGAGCTGATCTTCTACAACGAGGCGTATCTTGCGCCGCTGGCGGAGGAGATCAAGAAAAGCGAATACATCTATTACACGGCACGTCAGACCGAAGCGGGACAGCGGTATCTTGTGGTACATGACGGCATGGATGTGCTGGCAGCCATCATGCCCATGAACATTCTGAAAGAGGAGTACATCAACGATCTTGCGGAATTTCAGGCGCTATGCATGGAGCAGTTCTACAAGGATAAGGAGCGCCGGGAGGCGGTTATCGAGGAGGCCGAGGACGAC
>JAXYYF010000088.1:0-4948 GCA_037419475.1 bacterium | reverse complement strand
AATACGCTACGACAATGCCGACGAAAACCTCAATGGCAAGGATCCAAATGAAGTCTGCATTACCAAGGGCTGACTGCAGGATGCCGGTGAAACCGGTGACAATATTTTGACCGGAGACAATGATGCCGGTCAAAACACCAATTAGAATAGAGAGCAGCGCATCTTTTGTGACGAAGGCTAAGACCAAAGCTACGCAAACGGGTAACAGAGATAGAATTCCATATTCCATAGTGACTCTCCTTTATTATGAGATGTTTGTGTAGACGCTCAAAACATTGCGAGGACTTTTTCCTTGTCGGTGAGTTCCATTCCAAAGGCGTCCGCAGTGTCCTTGAAGGTAAGGTAGCCTTTGACAAAATCAAGGCCGTACTTCAGATCTTCATTGTCTTGTGCTGCGGCTTTCCAGCCTTTGTTTGCAATTTGGAGAATATATTTAATAGTAGCGTTAGAGAGAGCGGCCGATGCAGTATTTGCGACAGAGCTCGGCAGATTGGCAATGCCAATGTGGCGAATACCTTTCTCAACAAAAATGGGATCCTGATGCGTGGTATACTGGCTGGATTCAATTGCTCCGCCCGGCTCCGCATCAATATCAACGATCAGTGAGTTGGGCTGCATGAGCTCTAGCATATCCCTTGAGAGGATTGTGAGTCCGGGGAACCACTTGACACAGTTGAAAACAATGTCTGCATCCTTGATCTCGTGGGGATACATTTGCGCGGTTGGAGAAACAGGTCTTTACGGTTGGCAGCTTGTTGGCCAGAATATCCTCCAGCTTATGGATGTCCGTATCCATCAGGACGACCTCTGCGCCCAGCCCGAGCGCAAGCCGTGCACAGGAAACGCCAACATTTCCGGCACCAAAGATTACGATCTTCATTGGCTTTACGCCCGGTGTGCCGCACACCAGCTTTCCTAAACCACCGGTTGTTGTGGAGGAATAGAAAACGCCTGTGATCAGACCGACCTCGCCGGCAATGCGGCTCATCGGCTCGAGCAAAACAAATCTTCCGTTTTGATCCTTGACGTCCTCATAGGCGAACGCTACACACTTGGAGTTGAGCAGCTCCTCCGTCTGAGGCCGACGGTTTGCGGAATGAATGTAAGTAAACAGAGTGTGTTTGTCATTCAGCAAACCAAACTCACTCGGAAGAATTTCTTTCACTTTGATGATCAGTTCACAGGTTTTGAATACTTCTTCCTCCGAAGAGAGGATCCGGGCCCCTTTCTCAAGGTACATTTCATCGGAAAACCCTGCAGCCTTGCCGGCATCATGCTCAACGTAGACATCATGCCCGGCATCTACAAGCCTGCCGACGTTGGAAGGGATGATTGCAACACGGTATTCGTTTTCTTTCCGCTCTTTGGGCAAACCAATTTTCATAGGGAGAAGCCGCGGGCGACCGCGCCTGTAAAGCAGCTGTCAGTCGGGAGACCGGCAGACTTCGCTGCACCGAAAGAGCTTCTATGCGGCAAAAGAAAGCCGATGTACCCAAATGAAAAAATTTCGGACCGCCCGAAGACGGCCCGATAGTCGATGCTCAAGAGCGGATAAGCGTATAGCGCAGGGGGTGACCGGGGCGGGACATATCCGCCTCCTTTGCGATCTCGCCGCGCGCGAGCATCGGCTCCAGCGCGCGCTGGATCATGCGCGGCGTCATGCCGAGCCGCTCCGACAGCTCGCGGGCGCTGCAGGGGCCGTGTTCTGCGAGGACGGCCCGTATCCGCGACGCCCTCTGCGCCGCGGTCGTTTCCGCGCCGACGGGACGGTAGATGGGATGGTCGCGCGTCAGCTGCCCCTCGGCGGTGAGCTGCGTGAGCAGCTCCCGCGCGGCGTTCTCCGTAAGGCCGAGCAGCTCTATGGCGGCTTTGAGCGAAATGCCGCCGTGCCGTGCGGCATACGCAAGGAGCCTGCGCCTGCGGCTCTCGCGCGCCCCGTCCGAACGGAGCCGCGCCGGAAGAGCGGGGTCCAGCCCGTTCTTCGCCAACAGCTCCTTCGTCAGGTTGGAAAGCCGCGCGCGCGGGATCGGCTTGTGTGCATGGGGGGAAAGAAGCACATGCGTCTCGCTGACCGGCCCGCGCGTTTCGAGAACCTCGCACAGCAAGGAGACCAGCTCTGCCGAAAGAGGCTCGTCACGGTCGGCGAGGTGAAGCAAATGGTGTTCAAGATCGACCTGCTCCCATGTCAGCGAGGAGATCTCCGTATATTGTAAGCCGGTATCGCAGTACAGCCAAAGGGCAAGTCCGGCAGGGGAGAGGCGGTTTTCCTTCAAAACGGCTTGCAGCCGTTCCCGTTCGTTTTTTTCGCCGTGCGGCAGGGCAGGGGAGGACGCCTTTTTCGCCTTGGCGCTGCTGCGCGCGTTTTTGTAGCGCGGCCGGCTGCGGTAGGTGGCGATGGAGAGTCCCGAGGTACGCAGCGCCTCCTGCCAGCCCTGCTGCGCGGACTGGCGGAGAATATAATTGTAATGCAGGTCTGCGAGCCGCACGCCTGTCAGCCCCGCGCGGTCGAGCGCGCTGCGCGCCAGCCGCGAGATCGACTCCGGCAGCATATGCGTCCGCTTATGCTCGCTAACGATGACATAGGGACTGTATTGCCCGCAAAGGGTCTGCCATTGCCGCAGACAGCGCGTAAGGTCCTCATCCATCGGCACATCGCGGTCGGGGAGACGGAGCAGCGCGCGCTCGAAGTCCACCTGCTTCCATTGCAGAGCATGGATCTCGTCGCGCATCAATCCGGCGCACCACGCAAGGCGCAGGATCACGCCCGCGCCGCTGCACGGCTCCGCGGCAAGCAGCTTTTCCAGCTCAGTGACTGTGTTTTCGTCCAGCCTGAACCATTCCATGCCTGTGTCCTCCTGCGTCTGTAAAGGATTTTTTCCTTGCAAAGGGCGGCTATCTGTCAAGGAAAATGCCTTGCGGCAGCAACGGCCGTTCAAAAGCCGTCTTTCCCATAGTATACGCTATTTTGGGAGGAAAAGCAACGATGGAAGCGCAACGCATTGCCGAAGGAAGCAGAACAGGAAGCGGCGGCACATTGGTCGATGTGCCGCCGCTTCCCGTAGGAGAAAGATAAGTATTCAATATGGAATCAGAGCACGGGGCTCGTGATCGGCTTGCCGGTGAGCACCTCGTCGCAGCCCTTTGCCGCGCCGAGGGAGGAGCGGCTTTTGGATTCCTTGGTGCTGCCGCCGCAGTGCGGCGTCATAATGACGTTTTCCATGCGGAAGAGGGGACTTGCCACGTCAGCCGGCTCCGGCTCCGTGGCGTCGAGACCCGCGCCGGCGATCTCTCCGGCGCGCAGCGCCTCGATCAGCGCCGCCTCATCGACCAGACTGCCGCGGGCGGTGTTGATCAGGCAGGCGGTCTTTTTCATGCGCGCGAATTCACGCGCGCCGATGCCGTGCTTGTTTTCCGCCGTGGCCGCCATGTGCAGGGTGATAAAATCGGCGTTGTCAAAGATCTCGTCGCGGTCAGACACCAAAGCGACATAGTCGGGTACGCTTTCAGGCTTGCAGAAGGGATCGAATGCCAGAATCTTCATACCAAAGCCGTCGTGCGCCATCGCAGCGACGCGGCGCCCGATTTGACCGAAGCCGAAAACGCCGAGCGTCTTTCCCGAAATCTCCACACCGGCGGCGAGCTTGCGCGCCTCCTTGAACTGACCTGCGCGGTAGCGGTCCTGCAGGACGTTGAGCGTCTTGGCGCAGGCGAGCACCAGCAGCATCGCGTGCTCGGCGACCGCCACGCTGTTGCTGCCGCGGGTATTGACCACGCGGACGCCGTGACGACGGCAGCTCTCCAGGTCGACTGTATCGACGCCGGAGCCGTGGCGTGCGATGACCTTGAGCCGCGGGCACGCGGAGATCACTGCGTCGCTCATCACGGCGAGGCGAGGGATCACGCCGTCGCAGTCCTGTAAATCTTCAATGAGTGTTTTTTCGTCGGTGCCGCGGCCGTATTTGACCTCATAGCCGTTGGCACGCAGCCAGTCCGGTCCGTCTTCGGACATGGCCTCTGTAACTAAAATGCGATAGGACAAGGGATGACCTCCTAAATCTTCGTTCACTTCTCAGCGAAGTGGGTTTGCTTGAATGCGTCAAAGCTCTTGCGCTTGCCGACCACCGCCTGCTTGACGCAGGCCATGTCGGAGCCCACCGTGAACATACGGCAGCCGAGCGCGCAAAGCTCATCAAAATCCTCCTGCGAGGTCAGGCCGCCAAGGCCCGCGTCGCCGAGAATGACCTTGGAATCGCGGATGCGGCGGCAGACCTCCTTGACCGTCTCCTTCACCTCGGGCGTGACGACGCCGCCATAGCCCATATCCAGAGACAGGTCCTTCGCGCCGATGCGCAGCACGTCAATGCCGGTGGAGAGAATCTCGTCCAGATTGCGGATGCCCTCCCGGCTTTCGATCATGCCGATGACCATTACATTCTCGTTGACGTAGTCGAGAAACTGCTCGGTCGGCAGGAAGCCGAACTTGGAGGCTCGGGCGGAGTCGCCAAAGCCGCGGTTTCCGACCGGCGGGTACTTCACCTCGCGGATCGCGTGGAGCGCCTGTTCCTTCGTGTCGATGTGGGGGAAGATGACGCCCATCACGCCGGCCTCAATGACCTGCAGGATCAGTCCGTCCTCATGGCTCGGGATACGGACGATCGGTACCGCGCCTGCGACCTGAATGGCGCGGATCTGGTTTTCGACGGTTTCGATGTTATGTACGAAGTGCTCGCCCTCGATGAACACATAGTCCAGCCCGCAGTATGCTCTCTCTGTGGAGTGCCTGTCGATAAGGACACATACCGTGGTGAAGTGCAGATAGGTATACGCCGTGATCTCGTTTGCGTCCGATCCGAGCAATAAGATTTTATCCGCTTTTGTGTTTTATTGGTATTAGCGCCAGGCGGAATTAACCATTCCGAGCTATGATGTGAGCATCGGTGAGGACACG
>JAXYYF010000087.1:0-23605 GCA_037419475.1 bacterium | reverse complement strand
TCCGGCGACGGTGTGGAGAATGTGCGCGACGCGGTGCTTGCCATGCGGGAGCGAAAGCCCGACATGATCCTCTGCACCGGCGGTATGAGCGTCGATCCTGACGACAACACCCCCGGCGGCATCCGTGCGAGCGGCGCGCGCATCGTGACCTACGGTGCGCCTGTGCTGCCCGGCGCGATGTTCCTGCTCAGTTATTTTGACGATGGCATGCCTGTCATGGGTCTGCCCGGCTGCGTGATGTATGCGGGCGCGACGATTTTTGACTTAATACTCCCGCGCGTCGCCGCGGGCGTGGAGGTCACAAGGCACGATGTCGTCGCCCTCGGCGAGGGCGGGCTGTGCCTTGGCTGCAAGCCGTGCCATTACCCGATCTGTCCGTTCGGAAAATAAAGCATTTCGCGCCTGCGGGCGCGAAATCTTACCAGCTCATTATCCTTATAAAAAGATAACGATAAAGCAATATTATGAAAGGAAGGAACCGACATGAAAAAGCTTTTATCCCTGCTCCTCGCGCTCTCTCTGGTGCTTGCGCTGACCGCCTGCGGCCAGAAAAAGGACGATGCGCCCGACACGCCTGACGACCAGCAGCAGACGGAGGAAGCCCAGTCGGTCGAGCTGATCGTCTTTGCCGCCGCTTCCATGACGGAGACCATGGATCAAATCAAAAAGATGTATGAGCGAGAGGATCCTAACGTCACTATTACATACAACTTTGATTCCTCCGGCAAGCTCCTCACCCAGATCAGCGAGGGCGCAGACTGCGACCTGTTCATTTCCGCCGCTCCCAAGCAGATGAACGCCATGGACGGCAGCCTGATCGACGATAAGGGCAAGAACCTTGACGGCCTTGACCTCATCGTGACCGACAGCCGTATCGACCTGCTCGAAAACAAGGTCACGCTTGCTGTTCCCGAGGGCAACCCCAAGGGCATCGAGAGCTTTGACCAGCTCGCCGAGATGCTCAAGAGCGGCGACGTGGTGCTTGCCATCGGCAACAGCGACGTGCCGGTCGGCCAGTACACGCAGAAGATCTTTGCCTACTATGATATTGACGAGGCCGCGATCGCGGACAAGCTGACTTACGGCAACAACGTCAAGGAGGTCGCCTCGCAGGTGAGCGAGGCCGCCGCCGACTGCGGCATTATCTACGCCACCGACGCGTTCTCTGCCGGCCTGACGGTTGTCGGCAGTGCCACCGCCGAGATGTGCGGTCAGGTCATCTATCCCGCTGCGGTTCTCAAGGGCGAGAAGGAAGCCGCTGCACAGGCTTTTCTCGACTATCTCCAGACCGATGACGCCGTGGCCGTGTTCGAGTCCGTCGGCTTCAGCCCCGCATTCTAAAAAATCCGCACATTCAGGGGCGTGAGCCTCGCCCCATCCCATATACTGGAGGTCACTATGGATTGGTACCCCTTGTGGAACTCACTGCGTATCGCGGCGATCTCCACAGTCATTATTTTCTTTGCCGGCATTTTTGCCGCCTATTACATCGCAAAGCTCCCGCGTCTGGTCAAAGGCATACTCGACGTGGTGCTGACGCTGCCGCTCGTGCTGCCGCCGACGGTCGTCGGCTATATGCTCCTGCGCGTGCTCGGTCCCAAGCGCGTAGTCGGCGCGTGGGTGCTCGAAACCTTCGGCGTGAAAATGGTCATGACATGGTGGTCGGCGATCTTTGCCACCACGGTCGTCATTTTCCCGCTGATGTACCGCACGGTGCGCGGTGCGTTTGAGTCCTTTGACGAGACGCTGGCCTACTCCGGTCAGACGCTCGGTTTGTCCAACACCTATATTTTCTGGCACATCCGGATGCCCTACTGCCGTCAGGGCGTGCTGGCCGGCACGGTGCTGGCCTTCGCCCGCGCGCTGGGTGAATACGGCGCGACGAGCATGATCGCCGGCTACACACCCGGCAAGACTGCGACCATTTCCACCACCGTCTATCAGCTCTGGCAGACGAACAACGACGAGCTGGCCTACAAGTGGGTGATCGTGAACATGGCGATCTCCGCCGTGGTGCTGCTGACGGTGAACATGCTCGAACGGCGAGACTTCCTGACCGCGTCGAAGCGCAGAAGGAGGGCGGGGGCATGAGCCTGTATGTCGATATTGAAAAGAACCTCGGTGCGTTTCATCTGCGTTCACAGTTCGAGGTGAGGGACGAGGCGCTGGCGCTGCTCGGTGCGTCGGGCTGCGGCAAGAGCATGACGCTCAAGTGCATTGCAGGCATCGTTACACCCGACCGCGGGAGGATCATGCTGGGCGGTCGTGTGCTCTTCGACAGCGAAAAGAAGATCGACCTTACGCCGCAGCAGCGGCGCGTCGGCTATCTCTTCCAGCAGTATGCGCTCTTCCCTAACATGACGGTGGAGCAGAACATTCTCTGCGGCATCCGTGAGGGCAGCCGCGCGGAAAAGCGTGCGCTTCTGGCGGAAAAGCTCCGGATGTTCCGGCTGGAGGGGTTGGAGAAGAAGCGTCCCGCGCAGCTCTCCGGCGGCCAGCAGCAGCGCGTGGCGCTTGCACGTATCCTCTGCTCCGAGCCGCAGGCGATCCTGCTTGACGAGCCGTTTTCTGCGCTCGACGGATTCCTGAAATGGAATCTGGAGCTGGAACTGGCTGATCTGCTTGCAAATTTCCGCGGGCCGATCGTCTGGGTGAGCCACGACCGCGGTGAGTGCTACCGGAACTGCAAAAATGTCTGCGTCATGGAGGACGGCGTGACCGGTGCGCTCATGCCGATGGAGGAGCTCATCCGCCGACCGGAGACGGTCAGTGCGGCGCGGCTTGCCGGCTGCCGCAACTTTTTCCGCGCTGAGGTGCGGGAGGGGAACGTGTATCTGCCGGACTGGAACATGACGCTATCGCTTTCGGCACCGGGAACGCCGTTTACCACGCTTGCCGTGCCGGATGACGCGGTCGGGCGGGACGGAACGCTGCCTTTTCGTGTGGAGCGCTGCATCGCGGATGTGTCAAGTGATATCGTCCTTCTGCGTCCGGAGGGGATGGGGGAGGATGCGCCGCTCCTGCGCGCCGAGCTGCCGAAGGGAACGGCGCCGCGCAGGGGAGAGCGAATGATGATCGATCTTCCGGCAGAAAAGCTTCTGCTCCTTTAATGATGATCGAAGAAAATGCCCCGCACCGCCGAAAAAGACGGTGCGGGGCATTTCCTTCTTTTTATGAGTGATAGCGCTATTTTTTAAATAGAATCACGCTTGCGCGTCTTTTGGTTGCAATTCTGCACGAATGTGATACAATGAGGATGAAAAATAATGAGCACTCCAAACAAAAAGTTTGGAAAGGGGATACAGTTATGGCAACATTTACCGTGAATGGGCAGAGTGTGAACGTGGAAAAGAATCAGAAGCTGATCCGTTTTCTGCGCGATGAGCTGCACCTGACGAGCGTGAAGGACGGGTGCAGCGAGGGCGCATGCGGTACCTGCCACGTTCTCATCGACGGCAAGGCTACAAAGGCCTGCGTTCCCTCGACAGACAAGCTGGAGGGAAAGAATATCGTGACGGTGGAGGGCCTCTCTGGCTGGGAGAAGGATGTCTATACCTTTGCCTTTGGCGAGGCGGGCGCGGTCCAGTGCGGCTTCTGCATCCCCGGCATGGTCATCTCCGCCAAGGCACTGCTGGACGTCAACCCAGAGCCCACGCGCGAGGAGGCGGCATTCGCCATCCGCAACAATATCTGCCGCTGCACGGGCTATGTGAAGATCATCGACGGCATTCTGCTTGCCGCGAAAATTTTCCGTGAGGGGAAGATCCCTGCGCCGTCGGCGGACAACTGGAAGGTCGGTTCGCGTGTTCACCGCCTTGACGTGGCAGAGAAGGTGCAGGGCTACGGCCAGTACCCAGACGATGTGTATGTGGACGGTATGTGCTACGGCGGAGCGGTGCGCAGCCAGTATGCGCGCGCCCGCGTGCTCTACATCCGCACGAAGGACGCCGAGGAGCTGCCGGGCGTTGTCTGTGTGCTGACGGCAAAGGACATTCCGGGCCAGCAGAATGTCGGCCACATTCAGAAAGATCAGCCTACGCTCATCGGCGAGGGCGAGATCACGCAGTATCTCGGCGACGCGGTGGCGCTTGTGTGCGCCCGCGACAGGGAGACGCTGGAAAAGGCCAAGGCGCTCGTGCGCGTGGAATATGAGGAGCTGCCCGCCATCCACAATCCCACAGAGGCGGCGGCCGAAGGCGCGCCGCAGGTCATCGAGGGCAACCGCGGCAATTTGCAGGCGCACAAGCACGTCTCGCGCGGCAACGCGGCGGAGGCGATCGCAAGGTCGAAATATGTGCTCCACGACACGTTTGAAACCCCATGGACGGAGCACGCCTTTCTGGAGCCGGAGTGCTGCGTAGCGCTCCCGCTCGACAACGGCGGCGTGAAGCTGCTGACCACCGACCAGAGCGCCCACACCACGCAGCACGAATGTGCGGCGATGCTCGGTGTGGATTTCGCGCACTGTCAGGTCGAAAATATGCTCGTCGGCGGCGGTTTCGGCGGCAAGGAGGACATGTCCGTCCAGCACCATGCGGCGCTGCTCGCCTATAAGGCCCGTGTGCCGGTGAAGTTCAAGCTTACCCGCGCTGAATCGATCCTTGTCCATCCAAAGCGCCACTCGATGAAGATGGACTTTACGATGGGCTGCGATGAAAACGGCGTCATTCAGGGCGTCAAGGCGCAGGTCGTGTCGGATACCGGTGCATTCGCCTCGCTCGGCGGCCCGGTGCTCGAGCGCGCCTGCACGCATGCCGCTGGCCCGTATCATTATGAAAATTTTGAAATCGAGGGTTGGGCATATTACACGAACAACCCGCCTGCGGGTGCGTTCCGTGGCTTCGGCGTGACGCAGACCTGCTTTGCGACCGAGAGTTTGCTCAACCGCATGGCGGATTTGATCGGCATTTCGCCATGGGAGATCCGTATGCGCAATGCCATCCGTCCGGGCGAGGTGCTGCCGAATGGGCAGATTGTCGGCCCGGAGACGGGACTGGTCGAGACGCTCGAAGCGGTCAAGCCCTACTATGACGAGGCGGTGAAAAACGGCGAGCCGGTCGGCCTTGCCTGCGCAATGAAGAACGCGGGCGTTGGCGTTGGCCTGCCGGACTATGGCCGCTGCAAGCTCGTTGTCGGCGACGACGGCAAGGTGCATATCCGCACGGGCGCGTCCTGCATCGGACAAGGCCTCGGCACCGTACTGGTGCAGATGGTGGTGACGAACGCAAAGCTCCGCCGCGAGGACGTGGTTTACGAGCGCAGCAGCACGCTTGCGCCGGACTCCGGCGATACCTCCGGCTCGCGCCAGACGCTCGTCACAGGCGAGGCCTGCCGCCGTGCCTGTCTGCTGCTGCGTGACGCGATGGAATATCGCAGCCTTGACAAACTCAAGGGGCAGGAATTTTACGGCGAATACTACGCCAAAACGAACCCGCTCGGCGCGAATGTGCCGAATCCGGTCAGCCATGTGGCCTATGGTTACGCAACGCAGATGTGTATTCTGGATAAGGAAACCGGAAAGATCAAGCGGATGGTCGCGGCGCATGATGTCGGCAAGGCCATCAATCCGCTTTCCTGTGAGGGGCAGATCGAAGGCGGCGTGGTGATGAGCATGGGCTACGCGCTCACGGAGCGGTACCCCATCGATGAAAACTGCCGCCCGACAGCGAAGTACGGCACGCTCGGCCTGTTCCGCGCCAATCAGATCCCGGAGATCCGCGCAATCGTTGTCGACAAGCCGGGTCTGCCGATGGCAAACGGCGCCATTGGCATCGGCGAGATCACCTCCATCCCCACCGCACCCGCCATTGCCGACGCCTACCGCCGCTACGACGGCGAGGCACGCAATGTCCTGCCGCTGACCAACACACCCTACGCGCGCAAGTAAGTAAGCGCTGAAGATAAGGAAAAACATGGATTGCAGAAAAGTATTGCTGCTATATACCGGCGGTACCATCGGCATGACGCGCAGTCCGGACGGCTATGCGCCGCAGAGCGGACGCTTCCGCGCGGCACTTGACGAGATCTCCGACCTACGCTCGCCGGCGCTGCCGGAATGGGAGCTGATGGAGCTTGAGCCGCTCCTTGATTCGTCCAATATGACGGTGCACGAGTGGAACAAGATCGCCCGCGCGGTCGCGGAAAACTATGACCGCTATGACGGCTTTGTCATTCTCCATGGAACGGACACCATGGCCTACACGGCCAGCGCGCTCTCATTTATGCTCGGGAACCTTGCCAAGCCTGTCATTCTGACCGGCTCACAGATCCCGCTTTGCGAGGTGCGCTCGGATGGGCGCGACAATATCATCACCTCAATGCTCGTTGCAGGAAGCGAAAGGGTGAGCGAGGTCTGCCTGTATTTCGGCGGGAAGCTTCTGCGCGGCAACCGCGCAACCAAATTTTCGGCCGACGGACTGATCGCGTTCATCTCTCCGAATTTTCCCAGCCTTGCCGAAGCGGGCATCACGATCCGGTACAATGAAAGCGCCCTCCTGCCAAAGCCGGAGGGCGGGTTGCAGCTGCAATTATTGGAGAATATCCCCATCGGAGTGCTCAAGGTATTCCCGGGCATCCAGTTCTCGCTCTTTGAGCAGATCATGACCGAGAAGCTGCGCGGCATCGTCATTGAGACATTCGGCGCGGGCAATATCCCTGGCGACGGCGGCGCGCTGCTGCCGATCATCGAGAAGGCGTTCCGCAACGGCACGGTGCTGACGGTCTGCTCGCAGTGTCCGCAGGGCGCGGTGGCGCTGGGAACGTATGAAACGTCCAGCGCGCTGAAAAAGGCGGGCGCGGTCAGCGGTCTCGACATGACGACCGAGGCTGCGGTGGCAAAGCTGTACTATCTCTTCTCCTGCGGTCTGGACAAAGAGACCGTCAAGCGGAAAATGGAGGAGAATCTCTGCGGCGAGATCTCCGTGCTGTAAGCTTACACGAGCGTATCGCGCAGCGCGGCGAGTGCCATGGGGGTGTCCACATCCTGAAGCTCGTTGACCTGAACCTCGAAAAGCTTCAGTTCGTCTGCGTGGCGGCGGATGACGGCGCTGCCGCCAAGGTCGCCGGTGAGTGCGGTGAGCTCAGGGAAGAAGCGGGCGGGGAAGATGCAAGGATTGCCCCGCACGCCGCCGTGCCCCATGGCAACGATGCTTTCGGGATGCTGCCGGAAGAATTTGACCTCCGCGCGCACGCTCTCCTGACGCAGCAGCGGCTGGTCGGCGACCTGATAGAGGATGGCGTCACAGTCTTCCATCGCCTCGGTGCCGAGCTTGATGGTGTGGCTCGCGCCCCACTCGGGGAATGGATTGACAAGTACCTTAAAGCCGTGATTTTTGGCAAGCACAAGCACCTCATCATATTGCGTGACGACGGTCACGCGGGCAAATTCGTCCGCCGGTACGGCGTCCAGTGCGTGCTCGATGAGCATTTTGCCGTCGATCTCGGCGGCGAGCTTGTTGCCGCCGAAGCGGCTGGCGCTGCCGGCCGCCATGACAAGGCAGCCGATGCGCAGTTCTTTCATGAATGATCTCTCCTTTGTTTGACGCTTTTCCACAGTTTAACAAAACCAGTATGGCTCCGTCAACCGAAACCATGCGCCGGCGTTATTCATGAAATAATGCAACGCCCGATGCTGTACTTTCTCGTTGCATTGTGCTACAATTAAAAGCAATAAAGATGATAGATATTAGTAAAAATTAACATATTGAATCAGCGAGACATAGATAGGAGGCCACAGGATATGAGCAAGGTAGGAAAAAGCGAGGTCCGTGTCGATGCCTTTGACAAGGCCGCGGGCCGGACGAAATACTACGAGGACCGTATGCCGGCTGGTGCGCTCTATGCGCGCATCAAGCACTCCACCATCGCGCACGGCTTTGTCAAGTCCGTGGACAAGTCGGCGGCGGAGGCTATTCCGGGCGTGGTGAAGGTGCTGACGTGCTTTGACGTGCCGGAGCACTGTTTTCCGACGGCGGGCCATCCGTGGTCGATGGATCCGGGGCATCAGGACGTCGCCGACCGCAATCTGCTCAACCGCCACGTCCGCTACTACGGTGACGATGTTGCGGTCGTTATTGCGGAGGACGAGGTGAGCGCCATGCAGGGTGTGCGCGCACTCGTGGTCGAATATGAGGAACTGCCCTTCGTGCTGGACGTACAGAAGGCCATGGAACCGGGCGCGCCGCTCATTCATGAAGAGTTCCCGAACAATATCCTCAAGCACACTGATATCCGTAAGGGAAACTACGCCGAAGCGATTCAGGAGCCGGGTCTCATCAAGGTCGAGGGTTGGTATGATACGCCCACCGTGCAGCACAGCCACATTGAGAATCACGGCTGCTTTGCCTATGAGGAAAACGGCCGCATCGTGGTCGTCTCCTCCACGCAGATCCCGCACATCATCCGCCGTATCGTCGGACAGGCGCTTGGCCGCCCGTGGGCGGATATTCAGGTCATCAAGCCCTACATCGGCGGCGGATTCGGCAACAAGCAGGACGCGCTCTACGAGCCGCTGTGCGCGTGGTGCACCACGCAGGTCGGCGGGCGCTGCGTGCGCATCGACTGCTCGCGCGAGGAGACGTTCGTGAGCAACCGCGTGCGCCATGCCATCCGCATCCATATCATCACATGGCTCCACAAGGACGGCAGCATCGCCGCGCGCAAGGTCGAGTTGTTCTCCAATCAGGGCTCCTATGCCTCCCATGGACACTCCATCGTCGCCAAGGCGATGGGCTCGTTCCCACAGATCTATCCCTGTGAGCACTTCGAGGGTGACGCGTGGACGGTGTTTACCAACCGTCCGACCGCCGGAGCCATGCGCGGCTACGGTATGCCGCAGGCTTCGTTCGCGGACGACGCGAACATCGACGAGTGCGCGAAGGCCGTCGGCATGGATCCGCTTGCATACCGCATGAAGTACATCATGCCCAAGGGCTTCCACGACGGCTTCTCGGGCAACACGAACTACTACGATTCCTTCCGCGAGTGCATGGAGAAGGGTAAGGCGTACATCGACTACGACCGCAAGGTCAAGGAGTATGCGCAGGACAAGGGCAGCATCCGCCGCGGCATCGGCGTGGCAGCGTTCTGGTACAACACCGCCGTCTATCCCATCTCGCTGGAAACCTCCTCAAACCGTATGCTCCTCAACCTCGACGGTACGGTGACGATGCAGTGCGGCGAGACGGAGATCGGGCAGGGCGCGGACACAGCCTACGCGCAGATGACCGCCGAAGCGGTCGGCCTCGCAAGCTACCGTGATGTGCGCGTGGTGTCCTGTCAGGACACAGATATCACGCCGACCGGCCTCGGTGCGTATGCCAGCCGTCAGACCTATGTGGCGGGCTTCTCCATCCGTCAGACCGCGATGCTGCTGCGCAAAAAGATTTTGGAGTACGCTACGAAGCTCACCCGGCAGGCCGTGGACAACATGGATATCGTGGACGGCAATATCATCCGCAAAAACGATGGCATGCTGCTCATGAGCCTCAAGGAGCTGGCCATGACCGCGCAGTATAACGCTGCGGACAGCGAGCATATCACCGCCGAGTCCACCTATACCATTCGCAACAACGCCTATTCCTTCGGCTGCACCTTTGCCGACGTCACAGTGGATATCCCGATGTGCAAGGTCAAGCTCAATCAGATCGTCAATGTCCACGACTGCGGTAGCCTCATCAATCCCGCGCTGGCCGAGGCACAGGTCCACGGCGGTATGTCCATGGCCATCGGCTACGGCATGAGCGAGCAGCTGCTCTTCGATGAAAAGACAGGCCGGCCGCTCAACAACAACCTCCTCGACTATAAGCTTTCGACGTTTATGGATCACCCGCACCTTGAGGCGGAGTTTGTGGAGAATCCCGAACCGACCTCGCCGTTTGGCACCAAGGCGCTCGGCGAGCCGCCCGCATGCTCCGGCGCGCCGGCGATCCGCAACGCGATCTACAACGCTACTGGCGTCGCCATTGATGTCGTGCCCATCACGCCACATGTGCTCTATGCCGAGTTTGCCAAGGCAGGACTGATCCACGACAGCTGGAACGAGAAGGAGGGAGAGTAAGCCATGTATGATATGAAAGCGCTCTACGAAGCGGAAAGCGTGCAGAATGCGGTCGAGCTGCGGCTTGAGCACCCTGAGGCGCAGATCATTGCCGGCGGCAGCGATGTGCTTGTGCAGATGCGTGAGGGCAAGCGCGCCGGGAGGGAGCTCATCTCCATCTATGGGCTCGACGAGCTGCGCGGCGTGAGCATCGACGCGGACGAGAACATCCGCATCGGCTCGCTCACCAGTTTTTCTCACATCACGCGTGACCACATTATTCAGAAGTACATCAATGTCCTCGGTGAGGCGGTCGATATGGTCGGCGGTCCGCAGATCCGCAACATCGGCACCATTGGCGGCAACACCTGCAACGGTGTGACGAGTGCGGACTCCGCCTCCACGCTCCACGCGTGGGAGGCCATTGTGGAGCTGACGGGCAAAAACGGCATCCGACGACTGCCAATCAAGGACTTTTACATCAAAGCCGGCAAGGTCGATATCAATGTGGAGGACGGCGAGATCCAGACTGCCATTCTGATTCCGAAGGCGAGCTATGAGAACTGCTTCGGGTACTATATCAAGTACGCCATGCGCAACGCCATGGACATTGCGACCCTCGGGTGCAGCGTGAATGTGCGCCTGAACGAGGACAAAAAGACCATCGAGCGCGCCCGTATCGCCTATGGCGTTGCCGGTCCGGTGCCGATGCGCTGTCCGAGCGCCGAAGCTGCCGCAAACGGCCGGCCCACGACGCTGGAAACCGTTGAAAAATTCGCGCTTGCCGTGCTTGAGGACATCAATCCGCGCGATTCGTGGCGCGCGTCCAAGGCGTTCCGTCAGCACATCGCGGTGGAGATGGCGAAGCGCTGTCTGATCGAATCCATCAAGCGTGCAGGAGGTGTGATCGTATGAGTCAGTACAAGCTGGTACGCTGCAACATCAACGGCAAGGACGTGGAGAAGATGGTGGACGTCCGCGCGTCGCTCACCGATATGCTCCGCAATGACTATCACCTCACCTCTGTAAAAAAGGGCTGCGAGGTGGGCGAGTGCGGCGCGTGCAACGTCATCATCGACGGCGAGGCGTTCAACTCCTGCATTTACCTTGCCGTCTGGGCGGAGGGAAAGCGCATCCGCACGCTTGAGGGGCTGCTGGGCCCGAACGGCGAGCTGTCCGACATTCAGCAGGCGTTCATGGAGGAGACGGCGATCCAATGCGGCTTCTGCACGCCGGGCTTCATCATGACGGCGGTGGAGATCCTCGAGAGCGGTAAGCTCTACGATGACGATACGCTGCGCAAGCTCCTCTCCGGCCATCTGTGCCGCTGCACGGGTTACGAGAACATCTTCAAGGCAGTCAAGAAAACGCTGTACCGCCGTCTTGGGAAGGAAATCGATTTTTAAGACGAAGAGAGAGTCTTGACGGAATTTTTACAAAACGATCGCTCCGCCGCCGGGCGGAGCGATTGACTTTTTTTGCCAAAGCGTGTAAAATTAAATTAATCTGAAGCATATGGTTCCCTTTAAGGAGGTACTTTTTATGGTCATTACCGTTGGAAGACAGTACGGAAGCGGCGGCCGCGAGATCGGGACAGCGCTTGCCAACAAGCTGGGCATCGCCTATTATGACGATCTGCTGCTCAAGGAAGCGGCAGAGGAGAGCGGACTGTGCGAGGAGCTGTTCCACAGCTTCGACGAACGTCCCAAGAGTTTCCTCTACTCGATCGCTATGGATCCCTATTCCTTCAGTATGCACCATGTGACGCCCAAGGGCAGCATTGAGCAGCAGGTGTATCTGGCGACCTACGATACGATCAAGAAGCTGGCCGACAAGGGCCCCTGCGTGCTCATCGGTCGCTGCGCGGACTATGCGCTCAAGGATCGTGACGATGTGATCAACATTTTCATCTCCGCGCCGATAGAAAACCGCATCAAGCGCGTTGCCGCGCGCAACAACATTTCCGAGGATGAGGCGAAGGATCGCATCAAAAAGACCGATAAGTCCCGCGCGTCGTACTATAACTACTATTCCAGCAAGGACTGGGGTGAGGCGAAAAGCTACGACCTGTGCGTGGATTCCTCGCTGCTCGGCATAGAGGGTACGGTTGAGCTGCTTGAGGCCATGATCCGGATCAAGGGCGCAAAATAAGAGAACAGAATAAGATGAAACCGCCGGTCGGGCTTCCGACCGGCGGCTTTTTGAAGCGTCAGCGCTTATTTTTCTTCTTCCAGCTTTTCCAGTCCCCCGCGCAGCGCCGTAAAGGCACCGGGCAGCGTGGAGACGGAGGATTCCGCGCGGCGCAGCTCGCCTGTCACGTTCTGGCAGGTCTCATTGAGAGTAGAGAGCACCTCGTCACAGTGCGAACGGCACGCGCCGATGAGTGCGGAGAGCCGCGCATGGACGCTGCGCTCGTATTCCTCGGCGCGCTGGTGCGCGTCGAGCTCGATGCCGGCGATATGCTCCTTGATGATGGAATACTGGTCGGAGAGGGGGCGGAGCTCGTCGTTTTCCGCGCGCAGCGCGACATTGGCCTGCCGCAGCGCCGCAACCTCAGTGCGCAGCGCCGAGAGCTCGTCCGAAGAAGCGTCGAGAGCCTTGCGCGATTCGTCTCGCTCGCTGGTGATACGCTCCAGATCGGCCTTGAGCGCATCATTCTCACTGTGCAGGGAGGTGACCTGCGCGCGCAGCTCACGCTCCTGCGTGCAGAGCTTGTCAATATCCGCCTCCAACGCTTCAATGCGGGAGGCGCTTTCCGCAGAGGATTTGGTGATATAGTCAATGACGTCTTCCCGCTTGAAGCCGCCGAAAAGAGAGCCCTTAAAGGTATTGTTTTCCATCTGGTTCCCACCTTAATCTGATGTTTTTTTCAGTCTAACACAAATTCAGCCTGCTGACAAGCGAAAAAAGAACAGCTGGCGCGCCAAAAGAAAGAGACAGGCACAGCCTGTCTCTTTCTGGTCTCCGAATAGGAGTGCGTTACTTTTCAACGATGACCGTCTGCGCGTTCTTTTCGCGCATGGCGCCGTAAATGCGCGCGATGATCTCGTCAGGCGCGCCCTTGATCTGCTCGCCCGTGGACATATCCTTGCAGGTGACGACGCCGGAGGCGACCTCATCCTCGCCGAGGAAGATCACGTAGGGAACCTTCGTCTTGTCGGCGTAGCTCATCTTGGCCTTGAACTTCTTGTTCTCGGTGTAGAGCTGGGCGCGCAGACCGCGGTCGCGCAGCTTGGTTGCCAGAGAGACGGCAAAGCTCAGATCTTCGGTCATCGGCAGGAGCAGTACGTCCGCCGGTGCGGTGTTGAGCTGGGCGTTGAGCAGACCCTGCTCGCCGAGCACATAGAACAGGCGCGTTACGCCGATGGAGATGCCGACACCCGGCAGCTGACGGTCGGTGTAGTATTCAGCCAGATTATCATACCGGCCGCCAGAGCAGACCGAGCCGATCTCGGGATAGTCGAGCAGCGCGGTCTCATATACCGTGCCGGTATAATAGTCCAGACCGCGGGCAATGGTCAGGTCGACCTTGAAGTTCGCCTGCGGCACGCCGAAGCCGCCAAGATACTTGACAACGGTGGAGAGCTCCTCATAGCCCTTATCGAACATTTCGTCGCGGCCGCAGTAGCCCTTGAGGGCTTCCAGAACCTCTTCGTTCGTGCCGGTGATGGCGATAAACTTGAGGATCTCGTCCGCCTGTTCGCCCGTGAGCTTGACGTCGTCGACCAGAATGGCGCGCACCTTGTCGGGGCCGATCTTCTCGATCTTGTCGACCGTGCGCATAATATCGCCGCTCTGCCCGGTCAGGCCGAGCATGGAGTAGAAGCCGTTGAGCACGCGGCGGTTGTTGAGCCGGATCTGGAAGCGCTTGAGACCCATGGAGGAGAATACATTGTAGATGATGGCGGGGATCTCCGCATCGTTCATGATGTCCAGCTCACCGTCGCCGATGATGTCGATATCCGCCTGATAAAACTCGCGGAAGCGGCCGCGCTGGGCGCGCTCGCCGCGGTAGACCTTGCCGATCTGATAGCGGCGGAAGGGGAAGGCGAGATCGTTGTAGTGCAGAGCGACGTATTTTGCCAGCGGCACAGTCAGGTCAAAGCGCAGGGAAAGGTCGCTGTCGCCCTTGGTGAAGCGGTAGATCTGCTTTTCCGTCTCGCCGCCGCCCTTGGCCAGCAGAATTTCGCTCGCTTCGATGATGGGCGTGTCGAGCGGGGCGAAGCCGTAGCGGGCGTAGGTCGAGCGCAGAATATCCATTACGCGCTCCATCTGCTGCTGCTGCGCGGGCAGCAGCTCCATAAAACCGGAGAGCGTCCGGGGTTTGATTCGTTCCATAGCGGTATCTTCCTCCGTAAAATCGTCATATACGAATTTGCCAAAATCAATGATAAACTATTGTACAAGTGTACAGATAAATTGTCAAGCCTTATTTGCTCGTAAAGCATCGTGATATCACATTAGTGTAAAAAAGAAGCGAGAAGAGAGAAAGCACGGAAAACGCATTGACCGTTGCGTTTTTGCGGAAAACGGAATATAATACCCGCAACAATCTTTTCCTGACAGGAGAGAACCATGACCGATTATTTTTCCTATACGCTCGATGCCGACGCCATCCGCGCCATCAGCAGCATCGGCCTCGCTCATCTGGGCGACGCGGTGTACGAACTGCTGGTGCGCACCTATTTGTGTGCGCATGGCAAGGCGACGGGCAAGGGACTGCACCGCGCGACGGTGGAGCTGGTCCGTGCGCCGAAGCAGGCGGAATTTGCCGATCTCATTTTTGATGCGCTGACGGAGGAGGAGCACGACGTGTTCCGCCGTGGCCGCAACGCGAATGTCCACACGATCCCGCACAGCGCCGACCGCGCGCAGTATCAGAAGGCCACGGCGCTTGAAGCGCTTTTCGGCTGGCTGTATTTGCAGGGACGTCACGAGAGAATCAACGAACTGTTCAATCAGATGATGGAGGCCAACGATGCCGCTTGACGCGATCTGCCTTCGGGCACTGACAAATGAATTGAGGAGGCAGCTGCTCGGCGCGCGCATCGATAAGGTTCAACAGCCGGCACGCGACCAGATCGTGCTGCTCCTGCGCGGCAATCTGCGCCTTCTCATCAACGCGGGACCGAACCAGCCGCGCGTCCAGCTCACGTGCGAACTGCGGGAGAATCCCGCCGAGCCGCCGATGCTCTGCATGCTCCTGCGCAAGCACCTTGTTGGCGGACGCATCACGGACATTGCGCAGAACGGGTTGGAGCGCATCGTGACCTTTACCATCCGCAATGTCAACGAGCTGGGCGAGTCGGGCACGAAGAAGCTGGTACTCGAGGCCATGAGCCGCCGCTCGAATCTCATCCTGCTCGACGAGGAGGATCGTATCCTCGACTGCATGCGCCGCGTGGAGTTTGAGACCTCCGGTGCGCGGGCGCTGCTGCCGGGCCTTTTTTATCAGCTTCCAACGCCGCTCGACAAGATGTCACTGCTTGACGATCCCGAGGGAGCGGTCGAGCTTGCACGCCGCGGCGGGGGCGCGGAGGAGAGTGTTGAGCGTTTTCTGCTTGACCGATATCTTGGCATTTCGCCGCTTATCGCGCGCGAGCTTTCTCAGCGCGCCTTCGGCGCGCCTGATGCACGGTTCGGGGAGGACGCCGCGGGCTGTGAACGCCTTGCCGCAGAGGTAAAGCGGTTGGCGGATGATGTACAGGGAAATCACTTTACGCCGACGATGCTCTCGCGCGGAGGAAAGCCGGTGGATTTCACCTACTGCCCTATTACGCAGTACGGCTCCGAGACGGAGCAGACAGCTTTTGCGGACTTTTCCGGACTGCTCGACGCCTTTTATACCGAGCGCGACCGGCAGGAGGCTGCGCAGCGGCGCGGCCGTGAGCTTACGCGGACGGTCAATTCCGCGTACGAGCGCATCGTGCGCAAGCTGGGACTGTTGGAAAAGGAGTACGCCGCCTCGCAGGAACGGGATACGCTGCGCCTTTACGGCGATCTTATCACCGCGAATCTTTACCGCATGGAGCGCGGCGCGGCGCGGCTGACGGCGCAGAATTACTACGACAAAAACAGCGCGGAGATCGACATTCCGCTTGACCCGCTGCTCACGCCGCAGCAGAACGCGGCGAAATACTATAAGCGCTATACCAAGGCCAAGACGGCGGAGAAGCATCTGCGCGAGCAGATCGAGAAGGCCATCGGCGAGCGGGACTATCTCGAAAGCGTGCAGGGCGAGATCGCGCTGGCGCAGACCGAGCCTGAATTCGCCGAGTTGCGTCGTGAATTGCAGGAGACGGGCTATATCCGCCGCAGCGGAAAAGAGAAGAAGGGACGTGAAAAGCCCCTTGCGCCGCGCGAGTTTTGTTCGTCGAGCGGACTGCGCATCCTTGTCGGCCGCAGCAACGTCCAGAACGATGCGCTCACGCGCAAGGCCGACAAGCGCGATCTTTGGCTCCACACGCAGAAGATCCATGGGAGCCATGTGATCCTTTGTACGGAAAATGGCACGTATGACGACGAGAGCCTGCACGAGGCGGCTATGCTTGCCGCCTACTATTCGCAGTCGCAGCGCGGCAGCAATGTCCCGGTGGACTATACGAGCGCGAAGTTTGTCAAAAAACCGGCGAATGCAAAGCCCGGTATGGTGGTCTACGAGACATACCGCACGCTTTATGTTACGCCGGATGAGGACATGGTCAAACGGCTTGCCGCAAAAAAATAAAGGAAAAGAGGGCGGATGCCCTCTTTTCCTTTTATGTGTTGGCGTCGCCTTCGACCGGTTCTGTTTCGCGGAAGAGCATCGTGATGCACCAGATGCCGGCAAGCCCGACGAGCGTGTAGATCACGCGGCTGACCGCGCCGGTCTGCCCGCCGAAGAGAAACGCGACGAGGTCGAAGCCGAACAGACCGATGCTGCCCCAGTTGAGCGCGCCGATGATGGAAAGCGTCAGCGCGACCTTATCCATGACCATGATTTTCCCTCCTCAAAATGATCGCTTGGTCAGGAATAGTATCCGCAGAAAAGAAAAAATGATGCATCCTTAAAAATTTTAGAAAAAGCAGAAAAAAGATTCGGTAATTTTTGCCGCTGCGGATTGCTATTCGGGCGCTTGTATTGTATAATCTATCTGATACTTATGGCAAATGCGGGGTGCGCTCCGCCCAATTTCACAACGAATATCAGGAGGAAACACCATGAACGAAAAATTCAGCTCTCTCGGCTTCTATCCCTCTGACATCCTGCTGCCGAACAAGAACGTCGATATGGAAAAGTGGGCCGTTGTGGCCTGCGACCAGTTCACGTCCGAACCCGAGTATTGGGAGCGCGTGGAAAAGACCGTCGGCGATGCGCCGTCCACGCTGCGCCTGATCCTGCCTGAGGCCAACCTCAAAGCGCCCAATGTCGATGAGTTTATCGCCGACATCAACGCCTCGATGGACAAGTACCTCAAGGACGGTGTTTTTGAAACGCTCAAGGATTCCCTGATCTATATTGAACGCAGCCAGAGCGACGGAAAGATCCGCCACGGTCTGATCGGCATGGTCGATCTCGACCAGTATGACTTTACTCCCGGCTCCGGCGCGCTGATCCGCGCGACCGAAGGTACGGTGCTCGACCGTATCCCGCCGCGCGCCCGCGTGCGCCGCAACGCGCCCATCGAGCTGCCCCACGTGATGCTGCTCATCGACGATCCCGCAAAGACCGTTATCGAGCCGCTGACCGCCGCAGCCGACAGCATGGAGAAGGTCTATGACTTCGACCTGATGGAAAACGGCGGCCACATCAAGGGCTTCAAGCTCTCCGCACCGCAGATCGACGCGGTGGCCGACGCACTCATGGGCTTGACGACCGACGAGGCAATGCGCAGCAAGTACGGTGTCTCCGGTGTCGCGCCCCTGCTCTTCGCGGTCGGCGACGGCAACCACTCCCTTGCCACGGCCAAGGCTTGCTATGAGGAGCAGAAGAAGGGCAAGACGCCCGAGGAATACCTCGCGCTTCCTGCCCGCTACGCGCTCGTTGAGGTCGTCAACAACCATGATGATGCCCTCCAGTTCGAGCCGATCCACCGCGTCCTCTTCGGCGTGGATCACGCGAAGTTCATGGAAGAGTTCAAGAAGTTCTATCCTAACGCCCACGAGGGCAAGGGCGAGGGTCATGTGATCGAGGTCTGCTGGGCCGGTCACGACGATTTCATCACCGTTCCCAACCCGAAGGTGCAGCTCGCGGTCGGCACGCTTCAGGCGTTCATTGACGAGTATCTCAAGAACTTCGGCGGCGAGGTGGACTACATCCACGGCGACGAGGTGACGCGAGAGCTCGGCAGCAAGGAAGGCAACATGGGCTTCCTGCTTCCTGCGATGGGGAAGGAGCAGCTCTTCAAGACCGTCATGGCCGACGGCGTGCTGCCCCGCAAGACCTTCTCGATGGGCCACGCGCAGGATAAGCGTTATTACGTCGAAGCACGTAAGATCCGCTGATGCAGAATCATAACAAAAAAGCGCCGTAAGGCGCTTTTTTGTTCCAGAGGAGAACACATAATGGATCAGCAAAAAAATCAGCCATGCACGCTGACTGTTCCCGCCTACGCAAAGCTCAACCTGACGCTGGACATTCTGGGAAAGCGGAGCGACGGATATCACGAGATGAAGATGGTGATGCAGACCATCTCGCTGCACGACGATGTGACGGTCACGCTCGACGGGGAACGCGGCATTACCTGCCGCGTCGCAGGCGCGGCGCTGCCCTGCGATGAGCGGAACCTTGCGGTGAAAGCGGCAAAGGTATTCTGCGGCGAGCTGAGACTCCCGGAGGCCGGGATCCATATCGAGCTGACCAAGCGCATTCCGTCCGAGGCGGGAATGGCCGGCGGAAGCGCGGATGCCGCGGCGGTGCTGCGTGCGCTGCGCGCGCTGTGCGCGCCGGAGGTAAGTGATCAACGGCTGGAGAAGATCGGCGCCGCAATTGGCAGCGACGTGCCATTTTGTATTCGCGGCGGCACACAGCTTGCCGAGGGCAGAGGAGAGGTGCTGACGATACTGGAGCCTGCGCCGAAGCTCTATGCCGCCGTCTGTAAGCCGGATTTTCCCATCTCGACGCCCGCGCTCTTTGTTCGTGTGGACGGCGTGACATTGACCGGACGGCCGGACAGCACGGCGATGATCCGCGCCATTGCCGACCATGACGTACCGGCACTGTGCGCACAGGTCGGCAACGTCTTTGAGCAAGCGCTTGATGGTGCGCAGCGCGCATGCATTGAGGAGATCAAGCGGGCACTTTTGCGCTGCGGCGCGAATGCCGCCGCCATGACCGGCTCGGGCAGTGCAGTATTCGGACTGTTCCGGGATGAAGAAACCTGCCGCACCGCCTGTGAGAGCATACAGAGTGAGTGTGTGCAGGTCTTCTGCACGAAATTTGTTTAAAATCGAAAAAAGCCGTCCATACTCAGGATAACTTCTTGAGATGGGCGGTTTTTCCATGAAATATACGAAGCTTGAAGTATCCCTTGCCGTCGGACTGCTCTGCGCGCTCATCTGGTGCGCGCTTGAGCCGGGAATCCTGATGAATTGGTGGTGTGCGGCGTTCGAACCGCTGTGCGACGGTGTGCTGACTGCCGGGGGAGGCGACGGCGTTGAGTTCCGTTCGTTTTTCGGTGAGCTGACAGGCAGATTGTTCGGGTAGAAAGGCAGAAAAAGCGGCCGCAGAAGCGGTCGCTTTCTTTATTCAGTGTCGTTAATGCGGAAGTATTTTGCGAGCCGCTGTTCGCCATAGATCAGGTCATATTGCAGCAGCGTGTGCTTGTTGAGGATCGTCGCAGCGCTCTCCGGCACTTCACTGTAGGCCGAGCCGTCGGCTGAGACGAACAGGCGAGGGCGGGAGAGCTGATAGACCGGCGAGACACAGTCGCTCAGCCAGCGCAGATAGGGTGAACGCCTGAGCCCTGCGCGGGCAAGCACATCCGTTCCGATGAGCAGCGAGCTCTCATCATGGTCAGCTTCGGGGGTGTCCTCGTAATTTGTCCAGATGAGATAGTCGGTCGAGAGCATTTCCCTGAGTTCGTCCGCCGTCCACTGCGCAGTCTCGACAGTCGACACCGTGCCGAGCGCTGAGTAGAGCGTGGCGTTGTCACCGAGGAGCATGGAGGGCAGATGGTCTCCGTAAAAGACGATCATCACAGGTTCACCGCAGTTCTCAAAATACTCGACCAGCTCTCCGAGCGCGGCGTCAGCGTGATGGAGTCCGGTAACAAGGGCGTCGAGCACCTCGCGCTCGTCATCGCTGAGCCGGTCACAGGTATACGAAAGGCCGGAGGAATATGCGTACTTTTCCGCCGTGTAGGGCTGATGGTTTTCCATGGAGACGGCCTGAATGAACACGGGGCCGTCCGTATTGCGGGTCTCAAAGCGGTGGATGATCTCGTTTGTCAGCGTCTGGTCGGATACATAGCTGCCGTTAAAGGAGACCGGCGTTTCAAAATCGTCGGAAAAAACAACGTGCTCGAAGCCGAGCGCGGGCATCGTGACCGCGCGGTTATAGAGTGTTGAGTTGTGCGAGTGGATGAAAAAGGTCTCGTAGCCGTCTGCCTGCGCATCCCGCGCGAGCGAGGGAAATGCGGCGTACACACTGCTCTCGAGCGAGGTGAGCGAGTCGGATTCCTTGAGCAGATCGTTTGAAAAGCCGGTGAGCGTTTCCATCTCCACATTGCCGGTGCCGCCGGCATAGGTACTCGAGAGGAAACGGCCGTTGGTCGAGGTCTGCGTGAGCGCGTGGAAATTCGGCAGGGGATCCTGCGCAAAGTCGATGCCGTCGAGCCGGGTGACGTCAAAAAAGCTTTCAGAGAGGATCATGATAATGTGCGGCTGCACGCCGTCTTGCACGTTATCGTTTTCCTCCTGCTTGGCGGTGAAGAGCTCGTTTTGCAGCGAGTTGAGGTTGGCTGCATTGAAGGAGGAGTAGTCCGTGCTCTCCGAGGCGGCGAAAGCGGCATAGAGACCGTACAGCACGCCGCCTTCCTCCACGCGCTGTTCCTGCGCCGGAAAGTTTTGTGCAAGCGCGGCGGCCCGACTGCGGAACGGACCGGGGCCGAAGCACAGAGCAAGCGTCAGCGCCGAGACGGTAAGCAGGACAAACGACGAGCGTGAGAAGCGCTTGCGGGGCCGCCGGGTGCGCAGTGGCTTCCATGCAAGCAGGATGAGCAACGCAAAGAGAGCAAGACATGCCACTGTTACACTGGAGACTGTCAGCTGCGGTGCGGCATAGGACACAATATCCTGAATACCGCGGATCATTGCAAAATCACTGAGCATGAGATGGAACCCGTTGATCGCTGCTTTGTAGTAGTCTGTCAGTGCAAGCAGCGAGAGCAGCACGGAGAGCAGCAGCGTCGAGGCGGCATAGCCGCCGAGCAGCACGCGGAGCAGCAGCTGCGCCGCCGCAAGCAGCAGACATTGTGCGGCGACTGCCGCGCCGTGCGCGAAAACCCATGTCCATGCTGCGCCGAAGCTCTGCATCGTGATCGCCTGCGTCAGATAGACCATGGACAGCGGCAGGAGCAGCAGGCAGGCGGCGTGCTTTGCTGCCTCGCGGGCCAGCGGCAGCCACCATGCACGGCGAAGGCGGAGACAGCAGGCCAGAAGGTACGCGAGCAGCCGGAATAGACCGGTTTTGACCAGAAACGCCTCGAAGCGGTCGGAAACGCTCTGCCTTGCGGCGGGTCTGAGCGAGGTGTCTGCATCCATAGGCGTGCCTCCTTTCCTAAAACATATGGATAAAAGTATAGCATCGAATTTCCGGAATTTCCAGAGGAAGAGGAAATCTTTTTCCTTTTTTTTGAAAAAAGGCTTGACTGTCAAGTTGCTTTATCCCTTAAAATACGATATCATAACGACAGGCAATGTGTTGGAAAGGAAGCGCATATGAACGTCAAGGAGCTGGAAACGCGCAGCGGCATGACGCGCGCGAACATTCGCTATTACGAACAGGAGGGTCTGCTGACGCCTGCGCGGAGAGAAAACCAGTACCGCGACTACAGTGAGGCGGATCTGGAAACCCTTCTGCGCATTAAGCTGCTGCGGCGTCTTGGCTTTTCCATCGACGAGATCCGCCGCCTTCAGTCTGGCGAACTGGACTTTGCCGAAGCCATGCGCCATCGCGGCGCTGCGCTGGAGACGGAGGGAAGGGAACTGCTCGCGGCCTGCCGGCTGTGCAGTGATCTGGCAGATGAGGTATCAAGCTATTCTGCTTTACAGCCAGGACCGTATCTTGACCGAATGGAACATCCGCGCACCCTTGAGCAGGGCGATGTGCCGGAGGTGCATCCGTGGCGGCGCTATTTTGCACGGATGATCGACCTTGCGCTCGTCGGGCTGCCGGTGAGCCTTGTGCAGTATGTGTTTCTGCGCTGTATGCCGAATGACTCGGTCTGGGCCAGAACGATTGTCGGACTGCTCGGCTGGGCGCTGCTGATTTTGATAGAGCCTTTGCTGCTCACCCGGTTCGGGACAACGGCGGGCAAATGGTGTATGGGCATCCGTGTTACGCATCCGGACGGAAGTTATTTGAGCTTTGGTGAGGCATTTTCTCGCACCGTAACGGTCTGGGCCTATGGTGTCGGTCTGAGCCTGCCGCTTGTGGAGCTGGTCTGCATGATCCTAAATTATCGAAGGTACAGTAAAGGAGAAATGCTTGCGTGGGAGGAGGACTCGGTCGAACATTTTGACGAGCGCGGCATGGGAAAGATGGCTGCGCTGTATCTCGGGTGCACGGCTGCGGCGACGGCGCTTTCGGTGCTCATGATCGTCTCTGTGCTGCTGCCGCCGTGCCGCGGTGCGTTGAGCGTGGCGGACTTTGCCGAGAATTTCAACTACTATTGCCGGCAGGTTGACCGGAATGGCGCATGGCAGTTGGATGAGACAGGCGCGTGGACGCAGAAGGACGGCATGAATACCGTTTATATCAATGCCGCGCAGCCGACGGAGTTTACATACACGGTGGAGAACGGCACTCTGCGTGCGGTGCACTGGGCGTACAGCGCTGAGAGCGGAGACAGCTTTTCCGTCGACATGGATGACGCGCGCATGGCCTATCTTGCGCTGGCTGCGGCGCAGCCGGGTACGAGCCTGTTCAATATCCGGTCCCTTATGAATACGGTGTCGGAGGAAAAGTGGCCGGCTGATCGATCCTGCCATCAGGACTGGCGTGGCGTATCGATGGACTACACGGCCGATGTGGACGGTGTTTATTTTTACACCTCCGGTTTTTTCTTCCCCGACAGCGGTACATCCGTTTCGCTCCGCTTTGACGCATACGTGAACGGCGCGGAGGGATGACTCTCCTGCGGAACGGGAAAATCCGGAAAGAAAATAAACGAAAATTTGCAAAACATATTGACAAGCTCTGCATTTTTCAATATAATACCCACGTTAGTCATGTCAATGACTCTTAAAGAGCACTCTGGAATCAGCCGGGTGCATCGGAGGGAGGGAAAACATAAATGTCCGAGGTCCATGTTAAGGAAGGCGAGAGCCTGGACAGCGCTCTGAAGAGATTCAAGAGAAGCTGCGCCA
>JAXYYF010000086.1:0-1127 GCA_037419475.1 bacterium | reverse complement strand
AGGTGACGGTGATGCCGTTGGAGGCGGGATGGAACTCGCGCCCGCGCTTCATGTTTGCCCACACGCCGCAGATGAAGTAGGTCGCGGGGCTGTTGCCGACGGTGTCGTATTCCGTTTCGCGCGTGCGCTTTGTCACCGCGTCGGAATAGATGTCGATGATCGCCGAAGCAAAGGTCACGGTCTCCGGCTCCGATTCTTCGGCCAGCGCGGCGATCTTCTCCGGCGCGGAGAGGTCATGCTCGGCGAGAAAAGCGTCCATGAGCGGATAGATGCGGTCGAAATCGTACTCCGCGCACTGCTTGGCAAAGGACTTCGGCTTGGACGCCGAAAGCGGCTTGAGCTTGTGGTAGGTCGAGAGCATATCCGCGAACTGGTCGGATTCAAGGAAACGCGCCGGCGCCTCGCGGCGCAGCGTCTCCAGAGATTCGGTGATCTGGGGCATGGGACACCTCCTGCGTTGAGATCGTTTTTCGTGGGAAATTATAGCATACGGAGGCGAAAAATGCAAAGGGTAAGTGAAAAAGGACGGCACCTGATGCGGTCTCATGTGAGACTTGTCCGAGTTAATGACGCACCCCTCCCCTCTCATATGCGCGTGCCGCTGACGATCTTGAGCACGTGGCGCTCGGTCAGGCGGAACTGGCGGGCGAGCAGACGGGCGTTTGAGCCGTTGTAGCGTGCGCGGATCTCACGGTCGCGGCCGTCGCGTTCGAGCGATTCCCGCTTGGGGATATAAATGCTGGTCCCGCCGCACAGCCTGACAAGGGCAAGAAACATGTCAAGGCCGAGCAGATCGATCAGATCATGGTATTCCTCGGGAATATCCTCGCGGCGCACCGCGCGGAGCTCCCGTGTTCCGGTTAACATAATATAAACTCCTTTCTTGTGCCGGACAGGTCTCACGTGAGGCTTGTCCGATTTTTAAAGGCGAAGACCGGCAAGGTCGAGCGGCGGAGCGCCTTTGCGGGAGAGCGTGCGCGCGCCCTCGAGCGCGTCGGGGCCGTCATCGTGCGCGCCCATCGGAAACTCGGAGAGCTGCTGCAAAAGAAGCGTCTGGTCGCGGCGGAAGAGGATGTAGCCGTTGCGGATGTCCGGCTGGAGCGATTCGACGCGCAGCGTCTTGTCCT